>NZ_KB291190.1:86629-96538 GCF_000318255.2 Capnocytophaga sp. oral taxon 380 str. F0488 | reverse complement strand
CCCTCCTTACACCCTTTTTTCATCAAAATCTCTCCCTCTCTTCTTCCGAACTTTTCCGTTTCCTTCCGAACACACCTAATAGTCTCAACACGTCGCTTTTTCTCATTTCCTAATTCTCTCATTTTCTCATTTCCTAATTTTTCTCCGCCTGTGCGGCTCGCACCTTTGCCAAAGTTGATGTTCTAAAAAGTTACTTCACAAGGCGTAGCCTTGATTTTGTTTAAAATTTGTTTGATTTCTGAGGCACAGCCTCATTCCTCTAATACAACCTCACACCCCATTTTCTCATTTCCTCATTCTCTCATTTACTCATTTTCTCTGCCTGTCGCTTTTACGTCGCAACTCCTAGTGCCTAGTGCCTATGGCCTAAGGCCTCGCTCCTAATTTTTAACCCTTATCCTACTACGACTTGCTAATTTGCTAATTACGTCGTATCTTTGCACCCAATAATAAAAGAAAACATCAAGAATGAATACACCGCAAGAATTGTGGCGCAACAAGTAATTAGTAATAAACACCGCAAACTTTGCCAAAGTTGAAACTCACTAAAAAATGACAGTAAAAATAAAAAACCTATCAAATAACGAGCTCCCTTCATATCAAACCGAAGGAGCCGCAGGCGTAGACCTAAGAGCTAATTTGCCTAACAGCAACATCACCTTACAACCCTTAGAGCGCACCCTCGTGCCTACCGGCTTATTCTTAGAAATACCCGAAGGTTATGAAGCACAAGTGCGTCCGCGTAGCGGTATGGCAATCAAGCACGGTATTACAGTAATCAATAGCCCAGGTACTATCGATTGTGATTATCGTGGCGAGGTTAAAGTTCCTATCGTAAACCTATCCAATGAACCCTTTACCATTGCCCACAGCGACCGTATTGCCCAAATGGTATTTGCCAAGTATGAGAAAGCCACTTTTGAAACTGTAACCGAGCTTTCACAAACTGAAAGAGGTACCGGAGGCTTCGGAAGCACCGGAGGTAATTAGCAAATAGTCTCATTGAGAAATAACATATTATGAAAAAAATCATCTTAATCCTTACAGTCTTGCTATTGGTGAGCTGTAAAACCAAACAAGCAGTGGTAACTCCCGCTGGTAGAACAAGCGTTGATAAACAAGCCAAAGAAATTATCAACCGCCACCTAAAATCGTTTCCTGCTTTTAAAACACTTAGCGCTAACCTGCAAGTAACTTATAAAGACGGTAAGAATGAGCAGAGTTTGCCTCTATCTTTCCGTATGGAGAAAGACAAAACAATATGGATATCCGCTCCTTTGGGAGTAGCCAAAGCACTCATCACCCCCGAAAAAGCCGAATATTATAACCGTTTAGACAGTTCTTTTTTCAGCGGTGATTTTAGCTATATCAGCAAACTATTAGGCATTGATGTAGGTTTTAACGAATTACAGAACCTATTATTAGGCAATGCGCTTTACAGTCTCAACTTTAAAAGCGAAGGTTTTATCAAGCTCCTCCCTGAGGACAACAACCGCTATAATATTGAAGTCACCGGAGAGTCGCCCGTAGAAGTGATTTACCGCTTTTTTCCTGATAATTACCGTGTGGAGGTTACCGAAGTAAATCATTTGGGAGCAAACCAAAAGGCAATAGCAACTTACAGCTATCAGCAAGTGGGGGAACTCTTATTACCTCTCTCCATTAAGATAGTTGCCAGCGAGGGAGAGAATAGTACCCAAATCACTTTAGAGTTCAAAGGATTGGATTTAGATAAAAAACTGTCCTTCCCTTTTAAAATCCCATCGGGAATGAAAGAAATAACAATAAACAAGTAACAAATGTGTCGTAAACTTTGCCAAAGTTTGAAAATACGTTAAACTGTCCGTCGTGCTACGACCTATGAATATACTAAAAATCACACTGCTTTTGCTTTGCTTTCCGCTACTCCTTACAGCGCAAACTAAGCAAAAAGAATTAGAACAACGCAAGAAGGCACTGCTCGAACAAATCAAGCAGATGTCCGCTTTACGCCAACAACAAAGTCAGCAACACAAAACTACCATTCAGCAGATAGAAGTTGCTAATGAGAAGATATTAGCGCGCACACGCCTAATACAAATCAATCAGCAACAGGCAAATTTACTTTCTAAAGAAATAGCTGACAATGAGGAACAACTGCGTACCCTTAAAAAAGAATTGGAATACCACAAAGGAGAATACGCTAAGATTATCAAACAGTCGTTCAAAAGTAAATCGGCACAAAACCGATTGTTATTCTTGCTTTCTTCCGAAAGTTTTTCGCAAGCCTACAAGCGATTGGCTTATATGAAACAGTATGCCAACTATCGCAAAGAGCAGGTGAGCCTCATACGAGAAAAGACTGATAAAATAAAGAATATCAACAATACTTTGGTAGCCCAACGCAATACTAAAAACCAAGTATTGGAAGAGCAACGCCAAGAGCAAGCTACTTTGGAGACTGAGAAAAAAGAATTGGAAGTGTTGGCTACCAATATCCGTGCCGCAGAACGCAACTACGAAGCACAGATACGAGAAAAACAAAAACAAGCTAACGCTATCGACCGCGAAATACAGCGCCTGATTCGTTTGGCTATTATAGAGGCAAATAAACGTGAGAAAGAGCGTTTAGCTGCTTTAAACAGAGGAAAAAACGCTCCTAAAACTACTTCTTCTCCTTCCTCAGGTTCCAATACTGAAATTATTTTTGTACTTACTCCCGAATCCCGTAAAGTAGCCGATAGCTTCGAAGCCAACAAGGGTAATCTTATTTGGCCAGTGGCAAAGGGCTACAAATCACAAGGTTTTGGGGTGTATTACGACCCTGTATATCCTGAGTTGCAACATTACAATAATGGGGTAACCATTGCTACTGAAAAGGGTTCAGAAGCCCGTTGTGTGTTTGAAGGCGAAGTATCAGCCATACAATCGATACCAGGAAGTAACAAAGTGGTGCAAGTGCGACACGGTAACTACATCACTATTTATTACAATCTCACTGATGTGTATGTAAAGAAAGGAGATAAGGTAAAAGCCAAAGAGCCTCTTGGCAAAATCTTCACCGATAGCAATGGCAAGACTGAAATGAAGTTTTTTATATATAAAAACACTACCCGCCTCAACCCCGAATTCTGGATACATAAAATGTAATAACATAATAAAATCCCTACAAAAGAAAGTAAACTCTTGTAGGGATTTTTGTTAAAACAAACTCAACTGTTCCACGGGCAGTAGCTGAAATGTTTTGCGGTGGTGCTCAGTAGTACCGTGCTCGGCAATAGCTTTGCGGTGTTCGGAGGTGGGATATCCTTTGTTTTGCTGCCAATGGTACTCAGGGAACTGCAGGGCAAGGTCTTCCATATAGGCATCGCGGTAGGTTTTCGCAAGTATCGAAGCCGCTGCAATGGTTTGTATTTTGCCGTCGCCTTTTACTACACAAGCGTAAGGTACTTTCTGGTAAGGCACAAACTTATTACCGTCTACCGCTATAAAATCGGGGGTTATTTTGAGCTGAGCAATAGCGCGATGCATAGCCGTGATAGAAGCGCGGAGGATATTCAGCTCGTCTATTTCGGAAGGGAGTACGTGACAAACAGCATAAGCCACTGCCTCGCGCTCGATGATAGGTCGCAGGAGGTTGCGCTGTTTTTCAGTGAGTTGTTTAGAATCGGTGAGGAGGTCGTTTTTGAAGTCGGGGGGCAATATCACAGCTGCCGCCGTTACAGGACCCGCCAGACAGCCGCGCCCCGCCTCGTCAGTACCCGCTTCTAAGGAAGAATGATAGAATAATTGTAACATAGGTAAGAGATAAGAGGTAAGAGATATAAGTAGTTGAAAAAAGTGAAGAATATCTACTCCTTCCTCTTATAAAAAGCAATATAAAAACCCGATTTTAGGTAATAAATCGGGTTTTTCTAAATTTTATTTTTGTGTAATGAATCTCGAGTAGTAGCTTACATCAAATATTTCATTTGTTCCTGAAATTTCGTTGTAGGTAACTACACTAATAATAGATAAGGCTATGATTCCTGCAAAAAACAGCACTTTTCTTTCTGAAAATATAGCACAATACACCAAATATACAACAGCAGGTACAAAAAGCAAATAAGGAAGTACTACCCTTATATTGTTGAGAAACAAAGCAGCTACCATTAAAATTAACAGAAAAGGAGCGTGCATAAGTAATAATCCCTTGCGTGTTTCCTCTTTACTTTTTCTTCTGAACAAAAAGTAAGAAACTGTTGCCGATAGTATCAGGAATACAACTAACATATAAGGTAGGTATCCATTAAAGATAAATCCCGCTAAAATATATAGCGATACGACTATCAAGTTGTTTTTAAGAGTCTGTTTCATAATATGATTACTTTTAAGATTAGAGTACAAACCTATATAATAAGAACCAAACAAACAAATAATTAACAAAGTTTAACTTTTTAACAGAAGTAAAAACAAAGAATAATTACTGTGCCAAACTATTATTTTTTCTTTGTTCTATCATATATTTTCCTGTTTTTAGTGTAAACCTATTTCAGGATATGACACCTCTTACCTCTTATCTCTTACCTAAAATAAGTGTTGAGCAGTTGCCTCCAAAGCCAAAGGAGTTGGAAAGCACGTGTTGTATAGGTTTGTATTTCAGTTCGGTTTGTGGGCGGATAGGCACTTCTTCCATTGGAGTACTGAAGTTGAGGTTAGGGAATACCACCCCGTGTTGTAAGGCTAAAACGCTAAATACCGCTTCTACTGCCGAAGCTACTGCCAAAGTATGTCCCGTAAAGGCTTTGGTAGAACTAAAATCGGGGACGTGCTCGCCAAAGATACGCATTAAGGCACGACTTTCGGAGAGATCGTTGTTTACGGTAGCTGTGCCGTGTGCATTGATATAATCGATATCTGCAGGGGTTAATCCTGCTATTTGTAGGGCTTTTTGCATTGCTAAAAACGCACCTTCACCATCGGCGGAGGAGGCTGTTTGGTGATAAGCATCATTGGCATTGCCCCACCCTTTGATTTCTGCTAGTATAGTAGCCCCGCGTTGTAGGGCATTTTCTTCGGTTTCTAATACCAAAAAAGCACCTGCTTCTCCTAAGTTTAAACCCTTGCGATGTTGGTCGAAAGGAGTACAGTCAGTATCCGAGAGAATCATCAAAGTGTTAAAGCCATTGATAGTGAATTTAGAGAGGGCATCGGCACCACCGGCAATGAGGCAATTAGCTCTGCCAGTGCGTAGCAGGTTGATAGCTGTTATTATAGCGTTTGCCGAAGAAGAGCAGGCAGTACTCACGCTAGTTACAACGCCTTTTATGCCTACATAATCGGCGATTTGATGAGTTACCTCGCCTATGTTGTGAGTAGTGATATAGCGTCGCAGGGGTTCATCATCGCCATAGCGGAAAAAATAGTTTTCGGTCATATCCATACCCCCCACCGTGGAAGCCATAATGAGTCCGCAGTGAGTGAGGGCTGAAGGGGTAAGACCGGCATTGGCAATGGCTTCCTGCAAGGCGATAATCCCCAAGAGAGAGGTGCGTGAATAGGCGTTCACTTCGGGTAATCGCAAAGCAGTAATAAGCTCAGTGTTCGTGCGTTTGATTTCGCCTACCTTGATGTGGCTTGCGTGAATGGTTGCTACATTTTCAATCCTGCTGATACCTGCTTGGCGATGGGTAAGGGCATAAAAATGCTCTCCGACAGTGTTACCTATCGAAGAGTTGATACCCATTCCCGTGATGACTACTTTTTTCGGCATCGCTATTTGGTGCGGTGAGCGGTGATGTAATCAGCCATTGTTTTCACCGATTGGAAGATTTCTTTTCCTTTTTTAGGGTCGTCTAAGCGGATACCGTAATTCTTGTCGAGTAGTACGATAAGTTCGAGAGCATCGATAGAGTCGAGGGCTAAGCCAGTACCAAAGAGAGGTTCATTTTCATCGATATCCTCGGGGGTTACTTCTTCTAAGTTGAGTACTTCAATAATTTTGTTCTTGAGTTCTAAAATAAGTGCGTCCATTATAAAAAGTTATTATTAGGGGGCAAAGATAGTGAAGAATTAGCAAATGAGCAAATTTTAGAAATTAGCAAATTGAGCGACAAAAAAAGTAGAGACGAATTACTCATCTCTACTTTATTAAGTTTGTTGTAAAAAACTATTTTAGGGTTCTTCGGAAATCTCATTGTCGTAGTGATTCTGGAGATTTAATTGAGTATCACTTTTATAAACACTGAGTCTTCCTTTAGGCACATAGATATGTGCTATTTTGTTGGATACATTATTGAAAATAGGGAAACTTGTTCGTGGTGGATTAGCTCCTTTAAAAGTAGCCGAAGTGAGTTTACTACAAGAATAGAAAGCAAAAACTCCTATGCTTTGTATATTTTTAGGAAAAGTAACCGAAACAATTACATCGTTATAATGAAAAGCATCTCTACCAATAGCTTGTAGACTTTCAGGGAATTTGAGAGTTGGAATCTGACACGAATTGAAAGCGTCCTCATCAATAGTAATAAGTCCTTCTGAAAACTGAACAGTAGTAAGAAGAGACCCCATAAATGCTTCTTTGCCTATCACTTGCACTCCCGCAGGAATGGTGATACTATTGATTTTAGTCCCCAAAAAAGCCTCTTTACCAATATTTGTTAAACCATTAGGTAAAGTGATAGTGCCTAACTTTTTATGAGCATAAAAAGCTTTTTCACCAATAATTTTTACCTTGCTAAGGGTGCCATCGGCTTGCATATCAAGAACGGAAGTATTCTCATTTTTCCACTTCACTAAAGTAAGTCCATCAGCACTCAGTTCATAATCAGAAGCTGGAATTGAGTTGTCGCTATCTTTTTTACAAGCAAAAAGAGCAAAAACTGAAAAGAGTAATAAAAATTTTTTCATTGAATGTAATTTTTTAAGTTTTTACGGTGCAAATGTATAAAATTAATTTCAACTAACAAGGGTTTAAAGGCTGGTTTTCAGTTTAAAGATTACAAGGGTTTTTGAGAGCTACTGCGGAAGTGCAGAATATAGAATGTATCGTTTTCCTCATCTACTTGGTAATACAAAATAAATCTACTTTTAAAGAAAACTCTTTTCCAATGCTCTTGCTTCATTAAAAACCTCCTCATTACTGTGCACTCTCCCGTGTTTGATATCTTCGCGTGCACGCTCTATACTGCGGATATCTTCTTCCGTAATTTCAAAGGAATCTTCAGGTTCAGCAACCTCTATTCCCATATCAGCCAAAGCTTTTACTGCTAATTGGTACTGCTGAAAATCTAATTGATTTTTTAATATTATGGTATTCATTATTTTTTACTTTTAAAGTTATACAACGACAAAGATAGTGAAGAATTAGCAAATGAGCAAATTTTGGAAATTAGCTAATTTTACTAATCTATTAAAGTTGCTATGGCTCTATAATCGCCCTGTAAGAACTCTACCCACGCCATTAGTACACTTTCGGCTTTGCCTTGGGCTAATAGAGCTTGGCTATACTGTTGTAGGAAAGGTTCAGCTTGCTCGTAGCTATCGAATACAAAAAAACTGTTTTCGGTTTTCAGCTGGTGGCGTATGCTTATCTCGCCTAAACAGATGTTGGGTAGGGTGTAAACAAACACAGCGGGACTGGGGTAATATTCGTGTGGGTTCGCGATAGTAGCTTGATGTTTAAGGTCGGTATCAAGACTGGCAGAACGATTGGCGAATACAAGGACAACGCTATTTTTCTCCGACTGCGAAAACGGACGCAAGAGGACTTCGGCTGCTAAAAAAGCGAGCTTGCTGAGGTTATCCATTTTGAAGAACTTGGGATAATCCATTTGCAGGGCTTTGAGGGCTTTTTTGGAGAAATCGACGAAAGAAGTACTTTTATCGGAGAAAAGCACAGAGTCGTTGAGGGTTATGGTATTATTTTCTATCGTACAAGTTTTCATATTTTAAGTGATACTATATAAGGGAGCTCCTATGAGTTCAAAATCTTTCTTATTCAAGGTATAGATACTCATATCATAATAAATAGCAGTAGCTCCTATCAGTGTGTCGGCAACTTTTGAATGAGGTTTTTGGAAAACAAGTTTCATTGCGACGTTACAAATATCATCGTTGATATTAATTACTGGAATGCTATTTATTACTGTTTTTAGCTTCATTCGCTTAGCCCTTTCGATACCCTCATAGAAAGCGGGCCATTTCATCAATGGTTATCGTTATTTCTGCACTACTATTAAGAATATAACGGCTTATTACATTCGTATCGCAAATTACCTTTTTCATTTTATCGGATAGGGTCACAAGGAGCAATTAACCCTTTTTTATAAAGGTCGGCTCCCACTTTTTGGGCTTCTTTTATAAGAGTAGTTAGGTTTTCTTCTTGATGTGAGTCTTCTTTTTCTTCTTTTATAAGAGCAAAACCTATTTTTTTATTACCTACGTCTAAGGTAGTTTGCTTTTTTTTCTTTTCTAAAACATCTGTTCCCATAATATTCATTATTTTCTGCAAAGATACAAATATTTTGCCAATATACTAACGTGATTTGTAAACATTTCTTATGATATTTTAGAAATATCTAATCGTTAATCACTTTTATTGCTAATGCTGTGTTGCTTCCGCCAAAACCTGAGGCGGTTTTTAGGAGGTGTTTTACTTCTGTGTGTTGGGTTTGTTTTAATACATTAATGGGCTGTGAAACGCCTAAGGTTTCATAATTCAGGCTCTTTAAGAGGATTTTATGGCGAGCAAATTCGATGGTGAGTACGGTTTCGAGCAAACCTGAAGTGCCTAAGGTATGACCGAAATAACCTTTGTAGCTGTTTAGCGGAGGAGACAAGAGTCCGGCGCGCATAAAGGCAGTGCTCTCCATCTCGTCGTTATAGAGGGTGCCGGTGCCGTGAGCGTTGATGAGGTCTATCTGTTCAGGGCGTAACTTTGCCTCATCGAGGGCGTTTAGGACGCTTAAATAAAGCCCTTCGCCTGTGCGTGAAGGTCCTGAAATATGGTTGGCATCGTTGATAGAACTGCTACCCAAAAGTTGTGCTTTAGCACCTGTTGCCTCACGGGTTACATAAGCCACTGCGGTAGCCTCGCCTAAGGTAATGCCATCGCGTTGAGCATCATAAGGTCTGCAAGGTTGTGCACTCATCGCTTGAAAGGATTGAAAGCCCGAAAGTACAAATTCGCTTATCTCATCGCCTGCTAATACTATGGCATTATCGTAAGCATCGGCTTTTAGGAGTCTATCGGCTACCGAGAGTACCATTGCTCCTGAGACACAAGCGTTGGAAACGACTATGGGAGTAGTGGTTACCCCTATGGCATTAGCCATTTTTTGAGCCAAAGTTGAAAGCAGAGGAGCGCTATCGCCATTGGTAAGCTCTGAAATATTGCCTTTGGTAGAGGAAAGGATAAGAGCGGTTCGAGGGGTGATTTTGATTTTATGAAAAATAGGAGCTATTGCCAAGAGCAGAAGCTTTTCTAAGCGTGAAAAGTCATTGCGTTCTACCACCTGCTGAAATCGGCTTTCGATAGCTCCGTCGCCAATCTTAGAAAGGCAAACATCGGTGAGCTGTCCGTACATAGGATAACGGGCGATAGCCGAACGCTCGCGCAGTAACAAATTGGCGATAGTGGGGAGGTCGAAGCCTAAAGGGGTTACTATATTATAATGCTGGATATACATTTTTGGTGGCAGGAGCCTTATAAACTTTTGATATAAAGTGCAAATATACGACGTAATTAGCAAATTAGCAAGTCGTAGCACGACAGACATAGAAAATTAGCAAATTAGCAGATTAGAAAATGAGAGAATGGGTAGTAATAAAAATGGTTTTTGACAGGTATGACTTGTTGGACAAATCGGACTGGTTAGAGCTTTCGGAAGGAAACGGAAATTTTCAAAAGGAGACTAAGAGGTCTTTTGATGAAAAAAGGGTGTAAGAAGG
>NZ_KB291190.1:76137-86609 GCF_000318255.2 Capnocytophaga sp. oral taxon 380 str. F0488 | reverse complement strand
CCCTCTCCCAAGGAGAGGGGGAATTGTAGGGACGAAAAATCAAAAGAAACCTCCCCCTAGCCTCTTCAAAGGGGGAACTGTAGCGACGGGAAAGGGGAATGTGGAGACGGGAAAAGTATCGAGGGCTTTCCAAGAGAATGGGGGTGTAGTGATGTTTTCTTCTGTTTGTCAATTATCGAAAATGAACTTTTTGCCGTCTTCGGCTAAAAAGACGTTCTTAAAGACTTCTTGTGCTTCCTGCTTGAAGAGATTGACATCGGGATATCGAGAGGAGTAGTGCCCTAAAATGAGGGCATCGGCGTGGGCATTCTTAGCTGTGAGTCCTGCTTGATAGGCGGTGGAGTGCATTGTTTTAACTGCGAGTTCTTCGTTTATCTTTAAAAAGGTAGATTCGTGATACACGACTCTTGCGCCTTGTATTTCGGTAGCCAAAGCTTCGAAATAAAGAGTATCGCTACAATAGGCATAGCTTTGCGGACGGTGAGGGTCGAAGGTGAGCTCGGTATTGGCAATAGTTTTGCCGTTTTCTAATGTTATATCTTTGCCGTTTTTGATGTTCTGATAGTCGCACGTTTGTATCTCGGGATACTCAGCAATTGCGTCGATATTTAGGCGACGTTCGCCTTCTTTTTCTTGAAAAAGAAAACCATTGGTATAGACGCGGTGTTGCAACGGAATGGTACGCACGAGTACTTTGTCGTCTTCGTATAAGAGTTCGGAAGTTTTGGAAGATAGCTCGTGAAAATACAAGGGGAAAGGGGTATAAGCACCGCCGAGTTTGAGGATAACCAAAACGGCTTCTTTGATACCCTTAGGACCGTAGATGTGCATTTCGGCTTCGCGACCGAGGAGTTGGAAAGTAGAGATGAGTCCGAAGAGTCCGTAGAAATGGTCGCCGTGGAGGTGAGAGATGAAGATGTGCTTGATGCGGGAGAACTTAGCATTGGCATTGCGGAGGGCGATTTGGGTAGCCTCTCCACAATCGATGAGGAACAGATGACCGCGCATTTCGAGCAATTGTGCCGAAGGGCGGGCATTGGAGCGAGGGGTCGCACTGTGACAACCTAAGATAGTTACTTCCATAAGTCGCGTTCTATTTCGTCGAGTTCAATAAGGTCGTACGCCTCTTGGAGGGTAGGAGCGATATGCAGGGTGAGTTCAAAATCTTCGAGCGCTAAGGCACGTTGCACCACCACCACTGATTTGTGATGTTGCTGATTGTGCTGTTGAGCAAAGGCGACGAGTGGTTTGAGGTCTTTCTTTAACCAGTATTCCTCTTCGGGCAGGGTAATGATGATGTGCTGTTTTTTAAGGGTTTCGTTGGTATTAAAATCGGCTACCCAAGAGGGAAGTTGCGTTTTAGTGAGGGTAATTACAGTAGTTTCTTTCATTGAGTAAAATTATTTGCGCAAAGTTATGAATAATATTTAAAATACAAAATAATCTTTTCAAATAAATACTCTAGAAGGTCGTAGCACGTATAGGTAATAAAAAACTTTGCCAAAATTTGAAACTTTGGCAAAGTTGTATAATATGTAGTTCACACTAATTAATAATATCGAAGCCTGTGTATTTTCTGAGGACTTCGGGTACTACGATACCGTTGGGGGTTTGGTAGTTTTCTAAAATACCGGCTAATACGCGCGGGAGGGCAAGTGAACTACCGTTGAGGGTATGTGCTAAGCGGTTTTTACCGTCGGTGTCCTTGAAACGCAATTTAAGACGGTTTGCTTGGAAGGTTTCGAAGTTAGACACTGAGCTTATCTCTAACCACTTTTCTTGAGCGGTGGAATATACCTCGAAATCGTAAGTAATTGCTGAGGTAAAGCCTAAATCGCCACCACAAAGGCGCAAGATATGGTAAGGGAGTTTCAACTCATTGAGAATGCCTTTTACGTGTTCTATCATTCCTTCGAGCGCTTTATAAGAGCGGTCGGGGTGCTCGATGCGTACAATCTCCACCTTATCGAACTGATGCAAGCGGTTGAGCCCGCGTACGTGAGCACCATAGCTACCGGCTTCACGACGGAAGCAAGGTGTATAGGCGGTACAGCAGATAGGTAAATCGCTTTCGTTTAAGAGGGTGTCACGGAAAATATTGGTCACAGGCACCTCAGCGGTAGGGATAAGGTAGAGGTTATCTACCCCTACGTGGTACATCTGTCCTTCTTTATCGGGTAACTGACCGGTGCCATAGCCTGAGGCTTCGTTTACTACGTGAGGCACTTGGTATTCGTTATAGCCTGCTTCGGTGTTCTTGTCGAGGAAGTAGGTAATGAGAGCGCGTTGCAGTTTTGCTCCTTTGCCTTTGTACACAGGAAAGCCTGCACCAGTGAGCTTTACGCCTAACTCGAAATCGATGAGGTCGTACTTCTTGGCGAGTTCCCAGTGAGGAAGAGCGTCTTTACCTAAATCAGGAATAGTACCCGCCTCGAATACCACTACATTGTCGGCTTCGGAAGTACCTTCGGGCACCAACTCATTAGGGATATTAGGGACGCGGTAGAGCAAATCGTTAAGCTCCTCTACGGTAGTGTTGAGAGTATCGGTAAGGGTTTTGATATCTTCTTTAAGGGTAGCAGTTTGCTCTTTAAGGGTATTAGCTTTATCGGTTTCACCTGCTTTGAAGAGGTTGCCTATTTCCTTAGAAAGATTATTGGATTTCGCCAATGTTTCATCGAGGGAAAGCTGAGTGCTACGGCGTTTTTCGTCTAAGGCGATAATATCGTCTATAAGAGACAACTCTTTAAAGTTGCGCTTTTTAAGACCGGAGAGCACGCGGTCTTTTTCTTCTCTAATAGTGTTTAGTTGTAACATATCTTTTCAATTAACAATTGACAATTGACAATTAACAAGGGTGTAGGGGGTTAATCTTCCATTGTTCTTCTAAAAGCATTTTACGCATTTGTTCTTTACTAACTTTTGTCTTTTTCTCAGCACGAGCCTTATCAACCATACTAAAGAACTCTTGCTCTGTCATTTCAGTATCATCTGTTACTTTTAGTATCTTAAATTTTAAACTTTTAAGTGCTAATTTAGCTTCTTCTAAGGATATTCCTTTAGGAGGTTCAATGGTTAAAGTTCCTGTTCTCATTTGTTATTATTTTTTAAGTGTTAGGATTTGACGTAAAATGTAATAAGTATTTTCAACTTTGCCAAAGTTTCGAGCCACACGGGCAAGAAACTTTGGTAAAGTGTGTGATACCTCAATTACAAAGCAGTTGCAAAGGCAAATAGACCAAAGACAATACCTGGTAAGTTCGCTAATAATATAGGATAGTCTCTTTTGGGTTTTTTGAAAAAGCCATATATCACCCATAACGAGCAGTTAATTGCTGCTACCAAAGGCTGTATAGGATTCCCCTTGTGTCCTGCAAGGTTATCACTGATTTGTGGTATGTATGACACATACATACTAATAGAGGCAGCCATTGCTACCCAACCTAAAATGTTAAAGAGTTTTCCGTTCTCCATATATAATTATTTTTTAAGTTTATATACTACGATAAATTTGTAAATAGATAATTGCTCGTGCGACTAACATCTAATTACTCCGTAGGTGATAAGAAAGCAGTTTTATCAGCAATTTTTTGAGCAAAGGAGGCTATGGAGTTCTCGCTAAGTTCTCGCATAAAATTATCTCTGAAAGGCTGTACGGAAGCGTGTAACGGACAGGGTTTCTCTGATGAACACTCTTTGAAGCCCATCGCACAAGCGATAAACTTATCGGCTTCACCTATTTGCTCTACAACGGTCATTAAAGGAGCTTGTTTTTCCTCATCGGAGAGCCAAAAGCCTCCTCCAGGTCCTTTGTTGGAGCTAATTACCTTTTTGCGGGCTAAAGTTTGCAATATTTTTGCCAAAAAGGGCGTAGGAATATGTAGCGCTTCTGCCACGTCTTTGGGCGCTATTCTATGGCTTGCCGACGAGTGTATGGCAAGGTATATTACTGCATTGATGGCATACTTGCTGGAATTGGATAACATATTCGTTCGTTTTTAATTATGAGTTCTTATCTATTTGTCGACTGATGACTAATTTCTGTATTTCGGTTGTTCCCTCGCCTATGGTACACAATTTGGAGTCACGGAAGAATTTTTCGACCGGAAAATCTTTCGTATAACCATAACCGCCGTGAATTTGAATGGCTTCGGTAGCTACGCGCACACATACTTCGGAGGCGTACATCTTTGCCATTGCACCTGATAGGGTTACGCGCTGACCGTTGTTCTTTTGGAAAGCCGATTTGTGCAAGAGCAGTTCGGAAGCTTCTATTTCGGTAGCCATATCGGCGAGTTTGAAACCAACGGCTTGTAGGTCGATGAGGCGTTTACCAAACTGCATACGTTCTTTGGCGTATTTGAGGGAGGCTTCGTAAGCGCCTTTGGCAATACCCAAAGAAAGAGCACCGATAGAGATACGTCCGCCGTCTAATATCTTCATTGCTTGAATAAATCCGTCGCCTACATCACCCAAACGATTGGCATCGGGGATACGACAATCTTGAAATATCATTTCGGCAGTTTCGCTGGCGCGCATACCGAGTTTGTTTTCTTTTTTACCACTGCTAAAACCCTTCGTACCGCGTTCTACTACAAAGGCTGTGATAGCGTGTTTGTTACCTTTTTCGCCGGTACGAGCAATGACTACGGCTATCTGTCCTGTTTTGCCGTGAGTAATAAAGTTTTTAGTACCGTTCAGTATCCACTCGTCGCCGTCTTTTACAGCGGTAGTAGCCATACCTCCGGAATCAGAACCGGTATTGTGTTCGGTAATGCCCCAAGCACCTATCCATTCACCTGAAGCTAATTTGGGCAACCAGCGTTGTTTTTGCTGTTCGCTACCAAAGCTAAGGATATGATTGGTACAAAGAGAGTTGTGAGCTGCTATTGAGAGCCCTATAGAAGGGTCGACTTTTGAGATTTCTTCCACAATCGCGATATAATCGTGGTAGTCGAGACCTGAGCCACCGTAGGCTTCGGGTACTAAAACGCCCATAAAGCCAAGTTCGCCTGCTTTGCGGAATACCTCCACAGGAAATTCCTGACTTTCGTCCCATTCCATCACGTGTGGACGGATATATTTTTCGGCAAACTCTTTAGCCGCATCGGCTACCATTCGTTGTGTTTCAGAATAGTTAAAATTCATTCGTTATATGCTTATTCTAATACCAAGGGGCAAAGATATAAAATAATTACGAATTACGAATTACGAATTACTATTTTTTTAATGAGGAAGTGAAAAGAAGAGGATTAATTGTTAGGAAAGTGTTATTCAATAAAAATGGTGTATAGTGGCAATAAGATTGAAGAAAAAATGTTAAAGTTTGTTATATGGCATATTTTTTTTCAGTATTAACCAAGGAAAATACTTTTAGGTATTTTATACTATAAAACATATTAATCAGCTGTAAAACAAATAAATAAGTGTTTTACGTTTTCTGAAGAACAAGCGAACCTACACCGAAGGTAAAGCGAAGCTAAGACGAACCTAAGACGAAGGAAAGACGAAGGAAGAGCGTTAGTTAGTTGAATTTCAATTGGTAAAAAGAGGGAGTTTACTTATTGAAAAAAAAGTGTTAAAGAAGAACGAAATTCTTTTTAATTATCTTGAAGGCTACTGTTCGATATAGAGATACAACTGCAATCGGGCGATACGTTGTTTATCAAAACCCTCTATTTGTAAAAGGTCGTCAAAGGATTTGAGCGTACCGAGCTCGGAACGCAAGCCTACTATCTTCTTGCCTTCTCCGTATTTCACATAAGGAATTTTGCTGAGTTCATACATATTGAGAGTATTGATGTCCTTCTTCTCAATCACGGGTGTTGTTTTTACTTCAAAGCGCTCGGCTACTCGTTCGTACACTTCCTTTTCGAGTCCGTAGACTTCTGCCACTTGGCTGATATAGGTAAAGCCGTGCAACTTGTTGCGGTATTTCAAGATGCGATTGGAAAAGCCTTCGCCTATACCGTAGATTTTCATCAGTTCTTCGGCAGTTGCGGTGTTGATATCTTGTTTGGGAAAGTGTTTTTGGGGGTATTTTTCATAGACATAAGAAGAAGTTCTGCGGTTTTTCACCCATTCGGGGAACTTAAAAGAAGGGGCTATTTTGTGCAGAAGACTATCAGGCACACCGGTTACTTGTTGGAACTCTTCGGCAGAATTGACATACTTATTTTGTGCGCGAAAAGCTTGCAAGCGGTCGATTTGCTCTGGAGTGAGTCCGAGTTTGAAGCCTTTGTAGTCTGTAATAAAATTGGGATTGAAGGGGTAAATGGTATCTTTTTTAGGCAAGGAAACAAGAGCTCTTAGCGAGTCCATCTCCCGTTGAAGTACAGTAGTTTCAGTAGGGACGAAAGTGCGATTAAAGCTGAGATTACGAAAGGCGAATTGTAGTGCTATGATGAGCAATAGCAAAAAAAGGACACCTCGGGTTTGTTGGCGGTTCATCGGTTTTAGGAGATAGGGGTTGGAGAATTAGAGTCGTTGTTTGAGAGCTTCGTACAAGAAAACAGCACAAGCTACCGAAACGTTTAGCGAACTAATATCGCCTACCATTGGCAATTTGGCTTTGCTATCTACTACTTTGAGTATTGCTGGCGATACCCCGACGTCTTCCGCCCCCATCACAATAGCGGTAGGAACCGTAAAGTCTTCGGCGTATAGCAATTGACTAGTCTTCTCGGTCGCTGCCACTACCCTAATGCCACTGCCTTGCAGGTAGTAGACCGCATCTACAAGGTTTTCGACCTTGCAGATAGGCACGCGAAACACAGCCCCAGCCGAGGTTTTGACAGTATCGGCGGTGATACTCACACTGCCACGCTTAGGAATGATAATGCCCGAAACGCCTGTACACTCTGCCGTGCGGATAATCGCACCAAAGTTGCGCACATCAGAAAGGTGGTCTAACACGAGAAAAAGCGGTGTCGCTCCACTTTCGGTAACTGAGATTACCAAATCCTCAAAATTGTGATAATCTACAGGGGATAGGTTCGCCACTACTCCTTGGTGGTTTTTCTTGGTAAGGCGGTTCAGTTTCTCAACAGGCACATACTGCACAGGCACTTGAGCTTCTTGCAATAAGGGCATTAGCTCTCTAAACAAACCACCTTGTAAGCCTTTTTGCAAAAAGACTTTATCGATGGTTTTGCCTGCTTTGAGAGCTTCTATCAGGGCACGAATGCCATATATTTGGGATTCTTGTTGCATCTTTCAAGATAAGGCTTGCGCCTCAGAAATTTTACAAATCTTTTTCAAAATCAAACAAAGGGTGATTGAGGGGACAAAGGTAAGAGATTTTGAGAAAGAAAGCTAATCTTTAACAGTATTCTTCAAACATTTCCTTAAAATCTTTATCTGCAAATCCTTCATTGATAAATCTGGCACTAAAAGGTAATAGTTTTTTCTGAATCTTTTTCTCATTTTCAAGAGTATGGTTATATTTTTCTTTCTTTTTCATCTCCGTTATGTGTCTATCAAGCATCTTTCTAAAATTCTCCTTATCCTGCTTAAATTTATTTTTGAAAACAATAAAACTATCTAAACTCATCACTACTAAATCCTGTACTTTAATATTTTTATGAGATAAATCACCTAACTCATCTCTAAACCATTGGTTAAATTGATAGTTTATTCCTAATATTTCAAGTTTTCTATCAGAAAGGACTAATATAGGATACATTTTTAAAGACTTGGAAGTATTAATTCTATCATCAAAAGGAAAGTGATTATTATCAATATTATTTATATGTTTTACTAATTGTCCTATTCCTTTATCACTTGAGTTGTCTTGTAATAATTTCTTTTTCAGTTCACTTAATATAATTTCTATATTTCTTGAAACTTTTACATTCTTATTTATCAAAATATCTTTATACTCAAAAATAAAAATTTTATTATTATATCTAAAATAATAATCGGGTTCATCATCAACTTCTTCCTCTCCAAAGGTTTTCTTTTTGACAAAATATTTATAGTCAAAAATAGAGTCAAACAAGTTGTACATTAAAAACTTTTCTGAGAAGTCTTTGTTATAAAAGTTAGAAAACTCACCTTGTATGTTATTCCCAAAAAATTTAGCTAAAAAAAATTTCAAGCTAATTGTAAACTTATCCATTATAAAAAAAGGATTAAGAACTATATAAGTACCATCAGTTTTTTTGTATACAGGATAATTTCTTATATTGATAAAATCATCTTCTACTTTTATTTTTTTAGCAATTAAAGAGTCTAAAAAATTCTGTTGATCATAATCTTCTACCTCAAAAAATCCATATTTACCTACGTTCATAACAACATTGACATATAATTCAGCAACTCTTGTTAAAAGCTCTTTTTGATTAGCAACATTAAAGTTATTATATATTTCATCTAAATAGTTATTATACTTTCCTTGCTCAAGAAAGTTAATCAATTCTTTTAGTTTATAGAAAGAAGCATATAATAAATTATGTAATTCTTTTTTTATATCATCATATAGTCCTAAATCGGCTGTTGAAAATTTTAGTGTTATATAAGCCTGAGCTATTTTACACATATCATTGCTTTCATTAGGTAAAGTAATTTTTTTCTCTTTCTCATTTAAAAACTTATTTACCCATAAGACACTTTTAAATATATTTAATCCATCTCTATCTATATCTCTGTCAGTATCTCTCCCCAATGTATTTTCGTCCAACAACTGTTTTTTATTTGCAATAATTTTTTCAACTATATATAAATTTGCTTCCGTTGAAAACAGAACAGGGTCTCCTTGTGTATACTTATTCTGTCTACATTCTTGTACTTTACTAATTATCTTTCTATGAATATCTTTGTTAGAAAAAATACCATCATAATTAGGCAATTTATCCTTATTAAAAAAAGATATAGTTTCTTCTAATGTAGACTTAGATATATTCTTTAAATAATCTATAAGCTCTTTTTTTTCTTCCTCTGGAAAAACATCACTAAATTGTAATCTATAAATTAGCATAATACTTTCTTTTAATTATTCGGCAAAAATACTAAAAACTTCTTCTTTCTGCAAATGAATAATTTTTAAATAGTAATGAGAGTAATGAAATAGAACGATATAATTAAATAACTAATTATAGATTTAAACTTTGCCAAAGGTCGTAGCGCGACGGGCGGGTAGAAACTTTGGCAAAGTTGATACTGCAAAAGAGACTTTATTTGCGATTTTTAATTACTTCTTTGATATCTTTTCTCTTGGAATAAGCTACGGGCTTCGCATAGCCGATGCGCAAGAGGATTTGTGGATAGGCTTTTGCAATGGGCAAATCGGCTTGCAGTTGCGCACGGAGTTCGGGCACTTCACACGGCTGATTGAGGTAAGCATTGGCAATGCCTGCTTCGGTAAGGACGAGCAAAAAGCGTTCTAATAAACGACCTGTGTTTATCCAAGTGTGGATATCGTCTTTCTCAGAAGTGATAAGCACTATATCGGAGGAAGATTGTATCTTCTTCAAGTCGGTTTTGTTTTGCTTATCGGCTTTTAGTGATGCCTTTACAATGGGCTCGGTTACCCAACGAGGGAGATTAGGAGCGCCGAGCACTGCGTAACTGAGTCCGTCGTGAGTGCTTTCAGAATGCTTTTTGTTGAAGCGTATCCACGAGAGGAGTTCGTTTTTGAAAGCGGGGTCAGCCATTTGCACGGCATTGCCTTGCATTACTGCTTCGGTGAGTGTTGCAAAAAGCGGAGAACCATTGGCGAAAGTGTAGAGCTTTGCTCCTGTATCGTCCATAGCTTTGCTTACTAAACTTTCGAGCAAAAAAGCGTCGATGCGTTTGCCGTCGTATACCGAACGGTTGGTTTGGCGTTTAGGAATGACAGCTGCTAAGGAACTGGGTGTTACATCTTCTCGTTTTTGCAAAAGCACGGTGATGACGCCTTCGCTGGTGAGTTGTACCTGGGTGTGATAGTGTAATTCGGTGGCTTTTAGGCAGAGGTTTTCCAGAGCACAGCCCAAGCTCATAAACAGTTCGCGGTGTTTGCCGTCTACCGCAGGGAGCGCCTTGGTAAAATCGGGCGTAATAATGATGCTGTTGTTCTCAACAGTGAAGAACCAAGGTTGAGAATTGTGACCTGAAGGGGCTTGTGTAGCCGCAGTGACCAATGTGAGGAGGTCAGGATTTTGACCGTTGGACTTTAAGGTAGCCAACGTCATAAGAAGTGTGATACTAAACATTTTTAAGTTCATTTTTAAGTTGTTTTTGTTTTACGGTGCAAAGTAACGGTGAAAAAGCGATGGAAAAATGAACTTGGGTTAAGAAATGCGTGAATGGCAATTAGAGAATTAGAAAATGAGGTGCGAGCCGCACAGGCAAAAACTTTGGCAAAGTGTATACCCCTAAAAGTGACATATCTGAACTATCGGAAGGAAACGGAATTTTTCAGAAGGAGGCTAACAAGGTTTTTGGTGAAAAAAGGCTGTTAGGAGGGTGGGGTTAGCTTATAGAGAGCTTAT
>NZ_KB291190.1:37844-76117 GCF_000318255.2 Capnocytophaga sp. oral taxon 380 str. F0488 | reverse complement strand
TATAGAAAGGGTATATAAGTAGTTGATAGTGAATAGTTAAAAGTGAGTGATTAGAGGGTGAAAAGTGAGAAGAAAACCGAAAGAAATCGGTATTTATATATAAAGATTATTCATAAGAAGTAAAAGGATTAAAAAAAGCTGCCTCATTTTAAGAAGCAGCTTTTTTGTTGATTGTTCATTATCAATTGTTCATTAAATTAAACCACGCCTTGGTCGAGCATTGCGTGAGCTACTTTCATAAAGCCTGCAATGTTAGCACCTTTCACGTAGTTAATATAACCATCTTCCTGACCATATTTGAGGCAAGCGTTGTGGATAGACTCCATAATTTGGTGCAACTTAGCATCAACTTCTTCAGCTCTCCACGCGAGGTGCGCTGCATTTTGGGTCATTTCAAGACCTGAAGTAGCTACCCCTCCTGCATTCACTGCTTTACCTGGGGCGAAAGGCAATTTAGCATCCTGAAAAACTTTGATAGCCTCAGGAGTACAACCCATATTCGATACTTCGGCTACGAGTTTTACACCATTTTTGATAAGCATTTGAGCATCATTGCCGTCTAATTCGTTTTGGAATGCACAAGGCAAGGCAATATCACAAGGGATAGTCCACGCTTTTTTACCTGCGGTAAACTTACTTTCTTTAGCAAATTTTTCGGCAAAAGGAGCTACTATATTGCGGTTAGAAGCACGAAGTTCGAGCATATAGTCAATCATTTCGTGAGTCATACCATTAGGTACTTCTACACAACCATCGGGGCCTGAAAGTCCGATAACTTTGGCACCCAACTGAGTTGCTTTTTGTGAGGCACCCCAGGCTACGTTACCAAAACCTGATACTACTACGCGTTGTCCTTTGATGTCTCTGCCGAGTTTTTTAAGCATATGGTCTACGAAGTAGAGCGCGCCATAACCTGTAGCTTCAGGACGAATGAGCGAACCTCCCCAGTTGATACCTTTACCGGTGAGTACCCCAGTGTTATACTCGTGGGCTAATTTCTTGTACATACCGTACATATAGCCTATTTCGCGTCCGCCTACACCCACGTCGCCAGCAGGCACGTCGGTATCAGGACCTATGTATTTCCAAAGTTCGAGCATAAATGCTTGGCAGAAACGCATAATTTCAGCATCGGATTTACCGGTAGGGTCGAAATCAGAACCCCCTTTAGCGCCTCCCATAGGTAGGGTAGTAAGGGCGTTTTTGAAAGTTTGTTCAAAACCGAGGAATTTAAGCATTGAAGGGTTTACAGCTTTGTGGAAGCGGATACCACCTTTATAAGGACCTATGGCAGCGTTGAACTGCACGCGGTAACCGAGGTTGCTTTGCACTTCACCTTTATCGTCAACCCAATCCACGCGGAAGGTATGAATGCGGTCGGGCTCTACGATGCGCTCTATAATTTTAGCTTTGGCAAATTCGGGGTGCTGGTTGTACACCTCTTGTACTGATTCAAGCACTTCGTGTACTGCTTGCAAGTACTCTTTTTCTCCTGGATGTTTTGCCTCTAAGGAGGTCATTATTTTTTTTACGTCCATAATATATTTAATTAGTTATGAATTATGTGTTAATGAATTATTTAGTTACACAAATATATTAATGAGCGACAAAAGTAGTTAATATTATTGAAACATACAAAGAAAACGAAAGAAATTTTTATTAAAAAGATTTATTTTCAAAAGAAAATGAAGTTTTACCTCACATATAAAAAGCCTTTTTGTTGTTCTTCTTTTCCGTGCTTGCTGTAACAAACGATATAGAAATAAGTGCCGTGAAGAGCTTTGTTATTCCCTATAAAACCTTTGGTATTGGCATAACCTCTAAAATAATCGCCTTTTTTGCCATAATGCTCGTTTTCATATACTTTTAACCCCATTTGACCAAAGATGAGGAGATGAATAGGACTATTAGCTTCTGCTCCTTCTGGCAATTAGTAGTTAAAGAAAAACTCCCCCTACTTGATAGTAAGAGGAGTTTTAACTATGTCATTTAAATATATAAATTACAAGGCTACGCGTTTGAAAGCTGTAATCTCTACATTTTTAGATTTTACAAAATCGGATACTTTTTTGCTTTCGTCGTAGATGTACACTTGGTCGAGGAGAGCTTTCTCTTGGTCGAGAGTAGTGTTATCAGAGATGAAGCGTTGTATCTTACCAGGAAGGATTTTATCCCAAATTTGTTCTGGTTTACCTTCAGCTTTCAATTCAGCTTTAGCATCGGCTTCAGCTTTAGCTAATACTTCAGGAGTGAGTTGTGCTTGTGAAACGTATTGAGGTACGTGTTTGAGCGGTTTGCCCAAGCGGTGTAGCTCTTCGTTTTCTTTTTCGATAATAGCGATGCGTGCTTCAGTTTCTTTAGCGATGTACTCAGGAGAGAAATCTTTGTAAGAAAGGGTTTCAGCACCCATAGCAGCGATTTGCATCGCCAAGTTTTTACCTACTTCGGCAGCATCGGCGATAGCAGCTGATAAGCCTACGATTGCAGCGATTTTGTTACCGTGGTGAATATAAGAACCTACGAAAGGAGCTTCTACTTTTTCGAAAGCACCAAGTTCTATTTTCTCACCGATAACACCTGTTTGTTCAAGGAGTTTTTCGGCTACGGTAATACCTTTGTAGTTAAGGGCAAGAAGTTCGTCTTTGCTATTTACAGTAAGGGCGAGATCAGCTAAATCTTTAGCGAGCGCTACGAAATCGGCGTTTTTGGCTACGAAGTCGGTCTCACAGTTGAGAGAGATGATAGCACCTACAGTGTGGTTAGCATTCACTTGTGCGATAGCAGCACCTTCTTTAGAATCGCGGTCAGCACGTTTAGCAGCTACTTTCTGACCTTTTTTGCGCAATACTTCTATTGCTTTATCGAAATCGCCTTCGGCTTCGATGAGGGCAGCTTTACAGTCCATCATACCTGCGCCGGTAGCTTGGCGGAGTTTATTTACGTCTGCGGCGGTAATATTTGCCATTTTTATTAATGTTTAATGATTAGTGATTAATGATTAATTCAATGTTTAAATGATTAATGGCTAAACGCTATTAACCATTAATCATCTAAGAGTATTAATCATTGCTTTCAGCTTCTTTGTTAGCTTCAGCTGTTCTACCTGAAAGACCTTCGTTTACAGCTTCGGTGATGTAAGAAAGTACTTTTTCGATAGCTTTAGAAGCGTCGTCGTTGGCAGGGATAGCAAAATCCACCTCACGAGGGTCGGAGTTTGTATCTACCATTGCGAAAATAGGAATGTTTAATTTTTGCGCTTCTCTTACAGCGATGTGTTCACGGAGTGTATCGACTACAAATAGAGCACCAGGGAGGCGAGACATATCGGCGATAGACCCTAAGTTCTTTTCGAGTTTTTCGCGCATACGTTCTACGTGTAGTTTTTCACGTTTTGAAAGGGTATCGAAAGTACCGTCTTTTTTCATTTTATCGATAGACGACATTTTCTTTACTGCCTTACGGATAGTTACAAAGTTAGTAAGCATACCACCAGGCCAACGCTCGGTGATGTAAGGCATTTTTACTGAAGTTGCTTTTTCGGCAACTACGTCTTTTGCTTGTTTTTTAGTAGCCACGAAAAGCACTTTTTTGCCAGAGGCTACGATTTTTTTGAGGGCTTCAGCAGCCTCTTCAATTTTAGCAGCGGTTTTGTACAAGTTGATTACGTGGATACCGTTGCGTTCCATATAGATGTAGGGAGCCATATTAGGATTCCATTTGCGGGTAAGGTGACCGAAATGTACACCTGCATCTAATAAATCTTTAATTTCTATGTTATTTGCCATTTCTTTTTAAATAGTTTACGTTCCTACTATTAGCAATAGCTTGGAGAGGTTTTGTAAATTTTAAATAACCGCCTGAGCCATTTGGATGCTAAACTAAGGAGCAAATTGATATTAACGTTTAGAGAATTGGAATCTCTTACGGGCTTTTTTCTGACCGAATTTCTTGCGTTCAACCATACGAGGGTCGCGTGTTAAAAGCCCTTCGGGTTTCAATACGGCGCGGTTTTCAGCGTCGAGTTCGCAAAGTGCGCGAGCAATAGCTAAACGAACGGCTTCGGCTTGACCGGTGATACCACCACCATACACGTTTACTTTTACATCGTAAGCATCTTCAGCACCTACAAGGCTGAGGGCTTGTTTTACTTTGTATTGTAGTGTAGGGGTAGTGAAATAATTGTTGAGTTCGCGTTTGTTTACGGTGATAGTACCGTTACCTGCTTTAAGGTAGATACGCGCTACGGCGGTTTTTCGTCTACCAATGGTGTGAATTACTTCCATTATTTCAAATCGTTTAAGTTAATGGTAACAGGTTGTTGAGCTTCTTGTTTGTGCTCGGTACCTGCATACACTTTTAAATTACGTAAAACTGCTGCACCCAATCTTGTTTTTGGCAACATACCTTTTACAGCTTTTTCGATGATACGTTCTGGGTGTTTGTCGAGGAGTTGTTTTACTCCTGTGAAGCGTTGTCCTCCTGGGTAACCAGTGTGGCGAAGATAGCTTTTATCTTCCCATTTGTTCCCTGTAAGGTTGATTTTTTCGGCGTTAATAACGATTACGTTATCGCCACAATCAACGTGAGGGGTAAATTCGGGTTTGTACTTACCGCGAAGTAGCTTGGCTACTTTAGAGGCAAGGCGACCCAAAGTCTGTCCATCAGCATCTACCAAGACCCACTTTTTGTTTACAGTGGCTTTATTGGCAGAGATGGTTTTGTAGCTTAATGTGTCCACTCTTTGTGATTTTTATTAAAATTAAACATTCCTTAATAGTGTCATCAAACGACACTTTTATTTTTAGGGCGCAAAAGTACGACAATTTTTTGAATTGACCAAAAAAGTTACAATAAATGGTAAAAGGGAAAGGGTAACATATTAGAAATTAGTGAGTTAAAGAATCAATAGAAATATCTCGGAGTATTTAAAAGAAGGGGCAACTGAAAAAGGTTTGTTTTCAAAGAGTGTTTTTCAAACTACCCCTACAATGTAACGTAAAAGCGATTCTAATATTGTAATATACAATAAACAATATGTTATTTTTTTTCTACTCTTGATTCACATTATTTCTGTAGAGCATATTTGCTTGTTGAGCTATAATAAATTTTCAATGATTTTGGGGAAATACTCATATTCTAATAAGTGAATTTTTTCGGCTAAGGTATCGGGAGTATCGGTGGGGAGTACGGTTGTTTTGGCTTGGAAGATGATATTACCTTCGTCGTAATGTTCGTTTACATAGTGAATGGTGATGCCACTTTCCTTTTCGGCATTGGCAATGACGGCTTCGTGCACATGTGAGCCATACATTCCTTTACCGCCGTATTTGGGCAAAAGCGAAGGGTGTATGTTGATGATTTTATGAGGATAAGCCTCAGTGAGATAAGCAGGTACTTTCCACAAAAAACCTGCCAGCACGATAAGGTCGGGGTGCTGGGATTTAAGGACATTGAGGACGATATCCGACTCATAGAACGCTTGTCGGTTGAAGACTAAAGAGGGAATGGCTAAGCGTTTGGCACGCGTGAGTACGCCTGCCTGAGGGTTATTGCAGAGTATAAGGCTTACCTGCGCAGTGCCTTTTTGGTGAAAATAGGTAGCGATACGTTCGGCATTGGAGCCTGAACCTGAGGCAAAAATGATAATCTTTTTCATAGGGGGTAATTTAAACATCTCCCTAACCCCTCTTCAAAAGGGGAAGGTGGAGCGCAAAAGTGATGGGTTATTCTTGGGTGAGTTGATGAGAAAAATCTTCTATAAGTTGGGTTACGGATTTGTAAATGGTGGCGTAATCGGTGAGTTCTTTCCCTATATAGAGAAAGGCAAGGGCATACTTTTCGGTTTTCACGGGCAATAGGTGTTTTTGGAGTCGGTAGCTTTCGCGCAGGCGTCGTTTTAGCAAATTGCGATGTACTGCGCGCTTGAAAGTGCGTTTGGGCACACTGATAAGCAGTTGGTAAGGAGCTTCTAAACTGCTAACAGGGGCGTACAACAACCTAAGCGGATAGCAGGTAAGTGCCTCGGCTTGGGCAAAGAGCTGTTGAATAGCTTCACGCTTGCAGAGTTTTTCGGTTTTGGGAAAGGTAGGCAAAATAAAACACATTAAATTCGACGGCAAAGGTAAGAAAGAATTAACAAATGAACAAATGAGGAGAGTGGTGTCTTAGCTTATAGGGAGCTTATAGGAAGCTTATACGAATCTTGGACGATTGGTATAGAAAAGGCGTTAATTTGTTGAACATCACGTGTTAAACAAATGTTAATAAGAAAAGGGAATAATCAAGGAAAGAGCTAAGAAACGAAAGGGTGGCAGATAGCTGAGAAATCTTTTTATTGTTATTTGCTATTTAATTTGTACATTTGCACCTTAATTATTGAACTGAGATATTTAAGCATATGAATTTAACACCAGCAATCAGAAAACAATACACTACTGAACAAAAAACGGCTTTGGAAGCTCAGCGCTTGGCTCAAGAGATTGCTTTTGCGCCTGTGGTGTTCCAAATATCACACCTAATGGTAAAACTCGGCGTGTTCGAGGCTTTGTGCAATGCCCCTGAAGGATTGACAATGCAGGAGGTGGCTACTAAAACACAGCTGAGTGACTATGCTGTGAAAATACTTTTGGAGTCGTCGCTTTCCATAGGTACGGTACTCTTGAAAGAGGGCGACCGTTTTGCGATATCGAAAGCAGGTTGGTTTTTACTTCGCGACAAGAGCACCCGTGTGAATATGGAATTCATTCAAGAGGTGTGCTACGAAGGGTTGTTTCACCTTGAAGAAGCGCTTAAAGAAGGGAAACCTGCGGGACTTAAAGTGTTTGGGTCTTGGCCTACGATTTATGAGGGGCTCTCCCAATTGCCTCCAAAGGCGCAAGAAAAGTGGTTTGCTTTTGACCATTACTATTCTGATTACTCTTTTGAAGATGCTTTAAATATCATTTTTAAACGCCCTGTAAAGACGCTCTTAGACGTGGGAGGTAATACGGGACGCTTTGCGTTAAAGACCGTGAGCTTTAACCCCGATGTGCAGGTAACCATTATGGACTTACCTCAGCAACTGGGTTTGATGAAAAACAATATCGCAGGCAAACAAGGAGCTGAGCGTATTGGAGGCTATCCGGCTAATCTGTTGGACGCCTCTGTGCCTTTCCCGAAAGGTTTTGACGTGATATGGATGAGTCAGTTTTTGGATTGCTTCTCAGAGGAGGAGGTAACGAGTATTCTCAGTAGGGCAGCTGCTGCGATGGACGCTCATACCGAGTTGTATATTCTGGAAGCCTACTGGGACAGACAACAACACGAAACGGGGGCGTATTGCCTTACCCAAATCAGTGTGTATTTTACGGCAATGGCAAATGGCAATAGCAAGATGTACTATTCGGGCGATATGATAAAATGCGTGGAACGCGCCGGTTTGAAAGTAGTGGATATCTATGACAACTTAGGCAGTGGCAATAGCCATACGCTGTTTAAGGTAGTGATTAATGGTTAGTGGTTAGTGGTTAATGATTAATGAGTGTTGTGCGACAGGCAGGAGTGAGCTACACGGGTAACTTTTGGGAGAAAATAGATGTATAGGAATATTATAAAACCGGTATTAGACTTTCTTACAGCACTGATTGCCTTTATTGTGCTGAGTCCTATCTTTGTGGTGGTGATGGTTGGGTTGTGGTTTGCTAATAACGGGAAGCCTTTTTTCTACCAATTGCGACCTGGGAAAGGAGAACGGATTTTTAAGATTATCAAGTTCAAAACAATGAACGACCGTTGTGATGCTAACGGACAGCTTTTGCCTGATGCTGAGCGACTCACGAAAATAGGAGCTTTTGTACGGAAGACTTCGCTTGATGAGATTCCACAACTGCTGAATGTACTGAAAGGGGATATGTCGGTTATAGGTCCGAGACCGTTATTGCCTCAGTATTTACCCTTGTATAACGAGACTCAGAAGCGTAGACACGAGGTAAAACCAGGTATCACTGGTTGGGCGCAAGTGAATGGGCGCAATGCTATCAGCTGGGAAAAGAAATTTGAGTTGGACGTGTGGTATGTAGACCACCAATCATTCGTATTAGACCTTAAAATACTGTTTCTCACGGTGAAGAAAGTGTTTATACGCGAAGGGATATCACAAGAAGGACAAGCTACAATGGAGGAGTTTAGAGGGGGCCGTAACACGACAAGCAGTTTGTAGCACGATAAGTATTTTTTATAAATGAAAGGAGAAAATAATATATTAATCACGTCGGCAGGGCAACGGGTGGCGTTGTTGCGGGCTTTTCAAAGAGAATTGAAAGAGCTATTTCCTGAGAGCAAGGTGTATGCGGTAGATATGAACCCTACTTTCTCGCCTGCTTGCCAGATAGCCGATGGATATGCCTCTATATGTAAAGCAACTGATGAGAATTATCCACAAGCCTTATTAGAACAATGTTTGCAATGGGGTGTAAAACTTATTGTCCCTACTATTGATACTGAACTACTGATGCTTGCTAAGCACCAACGACTTTTTTTAGACAAAGGAATTACCCCTGTGGTTTCCTCATTAGCGTTTGTGCAACAATGTAGGGATAAACGACTTACAAACACTTTTTTTCGAGAAAAAGGCATAGAGGTACCTGTTTCTATTGATAAAACACGACCTACTTTTCCGCTCCTTATAAAGCCCTACAATGGTTCGCTTAGCAAAGATATTTTTGTGATACGCAAGGCAGATGAGCTGACTGATTATCACCTTAACAACCCTGACCTGCTTTTTATGGAGTATATAGACCCAAAAATGCACGATGAATATACGGTAGATGCCTATTACAATCGCAATGGAGATTTAAAATGCGCGGTACCCCGCAAACGCATATTTGTGCGTGCAGGTGAAATCAATAAAGGGATTACTGAAAAGAACGTATTAGTGCCATTCGTTACAAAACATCTTGCGCATATTGAAGGGGCAAAAGGCTGTTTAACAATGCAATTTTTTTTAAATCGGACGACAAAACAAGTGATAGCTATTGAAATCAATCCTCGTTTTGGAGGAGGTTTCCCGCTTAGCTATGCCGCAGGAGCTAATTACCCTAAATTCTTAATAGAAGAATACTTGTTAGGCAAAGAAATACCAGCGAACAACAATTGGGAAGACCATTTATTGATGCTTAGGTATGACGAAGCTGTTTTTGTAAGCCATTATGAGTAGCAAGTACGTTATTTTTGATTTAGACGATACTTTGGTATATGAAATCGACTATTTGAAGTCGGCTTACCGAGCAATAGCTTCTTTGGTTGTCTCTGAGGCGGTAGCAACGGAAAGGCTTTATAAGCAAATGATTTGTGAATATCAAGAAGGAAGGAATGCTTTTGAATATGTGGCAAAGTACTTTCCACTTTTCAGTATGGAACAATTATTGCAGGTTTATAGAAACCATTTCCCTGTAATATCTTTAAATAAAGGGGCACAAGAAGTTTTAGTTTTTTGTAAAGCCCAAGGCTATAAAATAGGACTCATTACTGATGGACGATCAGTTACACAGCGCAATAAGTTGAGAGCTTTAGAGATAGAAGCCCTGTTTGACAAAATTGTTATTTCGGAAGAATTTGGCAGGAGTAAACCTGACTTACGCAACTATGAAGTGTTTACAGAAGAAGATATTAAGACGTATTGCTATATAGGCGACAATCCTACAAAAGACTTTATAGCTCCAAATATATTGGGATGGACGAGTTACTGTTTGCTCAATAAAGGATGGAATATACACCCGCAGGATTTCGAGGTAGCTCCTGAACAACAACCTACCTATATTATCACAGAATTAAAAGAACTTATACACACGTTATGAAAGAAAAAATATGGCTTTCTTCCCCACATATGGGAGGGAATGAACTTAAATATATCCATCAAGCCTTTGAGGAGAATTGGGTAGCCCCCTTAGGTCCTAATGTAAATAGCTTTGAAGAGGATTTACAGCACTTTTTAGGCAATGGAGTGAAAGTATCGGCACTTTCGGCGGGTACAGCAGCCTTGCACTTAGCTCTTATAGAATGTGGTGTGCAAGCAGGCGATGAGGTACTCTGTCAATCGATGACTTTTTCAGCTTCTGCTAACCCTATCGTATACCAAGGAGCTACGCCCGTGTTTGTAGACTCGGAAGAGAGCACCTGGAATATCTCTCCCGTTTTCTTAGAAGAAGCTATTAAAGACCGTATTAAGAAAGGCAAGAAGCCCAAAGCAGTAGTAGCTGTATCGCTCTACGGAATGCCTTTCGAAATAGAGGAGGTGCTCACTCTATGTAAAAAGTATGATATCCCATTGGTGGAAGATGCTGCCGAAGCCTTAGGAAGCACTTACAAAGGGAAACCTTGTGGTACTTTTGGTAGGTTTGGGGTACTGTCGTTCAACGGCAATAAGATTATCACTACCTCAGGAGGAGGGGCTTTGGTATGTCACACTCAAGAAGAGAAAGATAAAGCTGTATTTTTGAGCACCCAAGCGCGCGACAACGCTCCTCACTATCAGCATTCGCACATAGGGTATAACTACCGTATGAGCAATATTACGGCAGGCATAGGTCGTGGACAAATGGAGGTATTGCCACAGCGCATTGAAGCCCGCCGAAAGATGCACGCTTTTTATGCCGACTTGTTCAAAGGAATTGAAGGGATAAAATTACTTACAGAGCCCAATGAAGATTACTTTTGTAATTATTGGCTTTCGGCTATTACCATTGATAAAACTAAAACAGGATTTGATAGAGAAGACTTGCGATTAGCCTTTTTGGAAGAAAATATTGAAACGCGCCCCTTGTGGAAACCTATGCACTTGCAACCTGTGTTTGCCACAGCTCCTTACTATGGTAAAAAGACCTGTGAGCACTTATTTAACAATGGTTTATGTTTGCCCTCAGGTTCTAATCTTACTGATGCAGACCGAGAGAGAATAAAAGGCGTTTTTAAGAAATTATAACGTGTCTCTATAAAATTAAAAAGAATTTTGTACCTTTGTGCAAATTTTTCCATTTATATTTAAAACAATGCCTCAAGCACATAATACATATAGTGATAGCACTTTGGTAAACTTAGCTACTGCCCGTTACACCCCACGTTGGATAGTGGTGTGTATGGAGGTGTTTTTGCTATTTATAGCTCTATTCTTTTCCTTTTTTGTAGTAGAGCGCTTGGGGGTATATATTCCCGACAGTATTCCTCTTTACAAACGCTATTTATTAGTTATCGGAGTGAACATCTTCTTTATGTTCATCTTCCGTACTTATTCAGGGATTATACGGTATTCTACTTTTAGAGATTTGTTTCGCATTCTGCTTTCAAGTGGGTGCACGGTAATAGCAATGTTTATTGCCAACAAGATAAGTCTGCACGTTATAGGTGAAAAAGTGTTGTTGAACCCTATTCTACTGATATATTTTACAGTGTCGTTCATCATACTATTTGTATTTAGGTTATCGGTAAAAGAGTTTTTCTATTTGGTAAAAGAAATTAATAGGCGTACTTCTAAGAGGCGTATTCTTATCTTGGGGATAGATGATGAAGCAGTTGCTTTTGCCAATGGGATTATAGGCAATGCTGCCATTCCTTATTCGGTAGTAGGTTTTCTTACAGGGCGTACGAATCCTAAACAGGCTACTCTATTAGGTAGACCTATTATCTCAAAAGATAAATTTATAGATACTCCTTGTGAAGAATTAGAGGCTGATGGGGTGCTCATAAACAAGAACCATCTTTCGAAAGAAGAGATGACTTTTTGGGTGAATGTGTGTTTAGACAAAGGTTTGCAAATACTCAAAACCCCCGCATTACAGAAATTACGTCCAGAAAAAGAAGGATTTAATCTTCATAAAATACAAATAGAAGACCTCTTAGGACGTAGACAGATAGTATTAGATAACGAAGAAGTACGCGAAAAACACTACCACAAAAATATATTGGTGACAGGAGGAGCGGGGTCTATTGGTAGTGAGTTGATACGACAGATAGCTACCTTCACCCCCGCCTTAGTAGTTGTGCTCGACCAAGCAGAAACGCCTCTATACGACATAGAGTTAGAACTTAAAGAGAGTTTCCCAGACATCGCTTTTGAATTTGTTTTAGCCGATATTACTAACTGTGAACGTTTAGAAAGTGTGTTTAAAGCACATAAGTTCTCAGTAGTGTATCACGCGGCTGCCTATAAGCACGTACCGATGATAGAAGAGAATCCGCACGAAGCTGTGTTAGTAAACATACAAGGGACTAAAAATGTAGCACTTTTGGCTAACAAATATGAAATACCTCACTTTGTGATGATATCCACTGATAAAGCTGTAAACCCCACCAATGTAATGGGAGCTTCAAAGAGGGTGGCAGAGCTTTTTGTACAAGCCTTACAAAACAAAGAAGGCAATAAAACAGCTTTTATCACTACTCGTTTTGGCAATGTGTTGGGCTCTAATGGGTCGGTAATCCCCCATTTTAGGAAACAGATAGAAAAAGGAGGTCCTGTAACCATCACCCACCCTGATATAGTACGCTACTTTATGACTATACCCGAAGCGTGTGAGTTGGTACTTCAAGCAGGAACTATGGGCAAAGGTGGTGAGATATTTGTTTTTGATATGGGTGAACCCGTGAAGATACTCAACCTTGCTACTCGTATGATTAAACTATCAGGCTATGAACCAAACGTAGATATCAAGCTCGTGTACACAGGCTTGCGCCCTGGTGAGAAACTCTATGAAGAACTATTAAGTGACAGTACTAAAACAATGCCTACTCACCACAAGAAAATAATGATTAGCAAAGACCCTTCAATGTCGTTTACTGAGATAGAGGTGCTCACTACTCAAATGTATGAGGTAGCTACGCAAGGGGATAAGACAGAAGTAGTGCGTTTATTAAAACAAATAGTAAAGGAGTTTAAAAGCAATAACTCCGAATATGAAACCTTAGATAAGAAAATAGAATGAGAATAGCAGTCATAGGCACCGGCTATGTGGGGTTAGTATCAGGGACTTGTTTCGCTGAGATGGGCAACAAGGTAACTTGCGTAGATGTAAACTCTGAGAAAATAGAGAAGCTCAAACAAGGTGTGATTCCTATTTACGAGCCAGGATTGGAAGAAATGGTACAGAGCAATTTAGCTAAAACACTATTTTTTACTACTGACCTTGCGGAGGCAATCAAAGGTGCTGAGATAGCTTTTATAGCTGTAGGCACGCCTATGGGTGATGATGGGTCGGCAGACTTGCAATATGTGCTTTCGGTAGCCCAACAGATAGGTGAGATAATGCAAGGAGAGTTAATAGTAGTAGACAAATCGACCGTGCCTGTAGGCACTGCCGACAAGGTTCGCACTACCGTGCAAGTTGCTTTGGATAAACGCGGAGTGAATTACAAATTTCACGTGGTGTCCAACCCCGAGTTTTTAAAAGAAGGTAAAGCAATTCAGGATTTTATGAAACCTGACCGCGTGGTAATAGGGGCTGATAGCGATGAGGCTTTTACTAAAATGAAAGCCCTTTACTCATCCTTTTTCTTACAACACGAACGCTTTATCACGATGGACATTCGTTCGGCAGAGATGACTAAATACGCTGCGAATACTATGCTGGCTACTAAGATTTCGTTTATGAACGAGATTGCCAATATCTGTGAGCGTGTAGGGGCTGATGTAAATAAAGTGCGTATAGGGATAGGCTCTGATAGCAGGATAGGCTATAGTTTTATCTACCCTGGTTGTGGTTATGGGGGCTCTTGTTTCCCGAAAGACGTATTGGCACTAAAAAAATTAGCCGAAGAGGTAGATTACAAGGCAGAACTGATTGAATCAGTAGACAATGTGAACAACCGTCAGAAGATAGTGATCGCTCAGAAAGTAGTTGCGAAATACGGCGAAGACCTCAGTGGTAGGACTTTTGCGGTATGGGGGCTTTCATTTAAACCTGAAACCGATGATATGCGCGAAGCTCCTGCAATTTACATCATCAAAGAGCTTATAAAACATGGTGCCAAAGTACAAGCGTATGACCCCAAAGCAGTACACGAGGCAAAGGTATGTTACCTAAAAGATATGCCCGTAACCTACGTAGATAGTAAATACGAAGCCTTAAAAGGTGCGGACGCTTTGTTGTTGCTCACTGAGTGGAAAGAGTTCCGCGTGCCCGATTTCGACGAGATAGCTAAAATACTAAAAGAAAAAGTAATCTTTGATGGCAGGAATCAGTATAATGTTTTTGAGTTACCAAGCAAAGGGTGGGAGTATGTACAAATAGGAGTATAAGAAAGATAAGACGACATTATTTATAAAATATTTTGAGTAAGTATACCATACATTTAAAAAACGACAAATCTTATCCTTGTGATGAGAATACCTCTTTGCTAAGAGCCGCCTTAGATAACGATATCAGTTTAGAATATTCGTGCTTTGAGGCACGTTGCAGGAGTTGCCGTGTAAAAATACTTCAAGGCAAAGTTGAGAATTTGCAAGATGAAAAAGTGCTTACCGCAGAAGAAAAAGCAGCGGGCTATGTACTCTCGTGCAATGTAGTACCTAGATCAGAAGTAATATTAGATGTAGAAGACTTGGCAGTAACATTGCCTAAACCACAAGTTACACCTTGTAAAATAAATAACATCACTGTACTTACCCCTAATATTGTAGAAGTAGTATTGCGCTTGCCCCCAAAGATAGTCTTTCAGTTCTTAGCTGGGCAGTATGTAGATATTATCAGAAACGGACAAAAACGCAGTTATTCTATCAACCATAGCCAATGTGAAGCCAATGAACTAAGACTCTTTATCCGTAATTATGAAGGAGGTTTATTTAGTCAGTACTGGTTTAACGAAGCCAAACCTAACGACTTATTACGAATGGAAGGCCCGCTGGGTACTTTTTTCTATCGCAATAATCCCAATTGTGAGGAGATCGTTTTAATAGCTACAGGCACTGGAATCGCACCTATAAAAGCAATTTTAGAACAGCTGCAATCTACACCTGAATTAACAACTCATAAAAAAATATGGTTACTTTGGGGAGGAAGAAAGAAAGAAGACCTCTTTTGGCAACCCAAAACAACACTACCTAATTTCACCTATATACCCGTACTCTCTCGCGAAGAGCAGTGGCAAGGGGCTAAAGGTTATGTACAAGAAATAGCATTACAGCAACCTATCCTTTGGCAAAAAGCACAAGTATACGCTTGTGGTAGTGAAGTGATGATACAAAGCGCTCAAAAACTCCTCTCCGAACAAGGACTAAAAGAAGAAAACTTCTTCGCCGATGCGTTTATAGCAGGTAATAAGTAAATTTTTATAAATAAAAAAATAATTGCCCGTGCGGCTCGCACAAAATTATCTTTATGAAAGCAGTAATATTAGCAGGTGGTCTCGGTACACGCCTCAGTGAAGAGACCGTTGTAAAACCCAAACCAATGGTAGAAATAGGAGGAATGCCCATCTTATGGCATATTCTCAAAATTTATTCACATTATGGCATCAATGAGTTCATCATCTGTTGTGGCTATAAAGGCTATATCATCAAAGAGTACTTTGCCAACTATTTTATGCACCAGTCCGACATCACTTTCGATATGGCAAACAACGAAATGCACGTACACCAAAAACGTGCTGAACCGTGGAAAGTAACCCTCGTAGATACAGGAGAGCACTCTATGACGGGAGGACGCCTTAGAAGAGTATTGCCTTATATAGCCAATGAGGAAGCTTTTTGCTTTACCTATGGCGATGGGGTAGCTGATATTGATATTGCTAAATTACTAGCTTTTCATAAAGCTCACGGCAAGCAAGCTACCCTCACTTCTGTCTACCCCCCAGGTCGCTTTGGGGCTTTAGATATAGTAGACAATCAGATTATGAAGTTCCAAGAAAAACCAAAAGGCGATGGTGCTCTAATAAACGGAGGTTTCTTTGTGCTTTCGCCTAAAGTAATAGAGCGCATCAAAGACGATAATACAATTTGGGAACAAGAACCTCTCAAAGGATTAGCTGCCGACGGACAGCTGATGAGCTACAAACACGAAGGTTTCTGGCAACCAATGGATACCCTCCGCGATAAAATGCTCTTAGAAGAATTATGGCAAACCAATAAAGCTCCTTGGAAAGTATGGTAGTAGGAAAAGTAAATCCTCAATTTTGGAAAGGAAAACGCGTATTTGTTACAGGGCACACTGGATTCAAAGGGTCGTGGCTATCCCTATGGCTACAGCTGATGGGAGCCGAAGTAAAAGGGTTTTCATTAGCCCCTCCTACCCAGCCCGCCCTCTTTGAAGTAGCTAAAGTAGGTGACAATATGCAAACCGAAATAGGCGACATTCGCAACCTCCAACAGCTATCACAAAGCATACGTGCTTTCAATCCCGATGTGTTATTACATTTAGCTGCTCAACCTTTAGTGCGACTTTCCTACAAAGAACCTGTAGACACTTATAGTACCAATGTAATGGGTACTGTAAACGTTTTGGAAGCAGCTCGATATGCCCCTCAGCTGAAATCGGTAGTTATTATCACTACCGATAAGTGTTATGAGAACCGAGAATGGGAATGGGGCTATCGTGAAAACGAACCTATGGGCGGACACGACCCTTATAGCAATAGCAAAGGCTGTGCTGAGTTAGTAGTCTCTGCCTATCGCCGCTCGTTCTTTTATACTAACGATACCGCAGCTGTAGCCTCAGCCCGTGCAGGTAATGTAATAGGAGGAGGTGATTGGGCTGACGACCGGTTGATACCCGATATCTTGCGAGCTTTTGAGCAACAACAGCCCGTGATTATCCGTAACCCCCTCTCTACACGTCCGTGGCAGCACGTATTAGAACCCCTCTCAGGCTATTTAGTATTAGCTGAACGCTTGTATAATGAGGGTAATGCCTTTGCGGAAGGTTGGAACTTTGGACCTAAGGACGACGATTGCCAGCCCGTGCAATGGATATTAGAAAAAATGGTACAATTTTGGGGCGAAGGAGCCCGTTATGAATGGGACAAGAGCAAACAGCCTCACGAAGCTAATTTTTTGAAACTCGACTGTTCCAAAGCTGCCACCCGACTCAAATGGCATCCTCAATGGCGACTCGCCGATACTTTAGAGAAAATTGTCCATTGGCATCGCTCTTGGTTACAAGGAGCAGATATGCAAACCCACTGCCTTTACGAAATCAAAGGCTATATGGAATCCTAAAACCATCAGCACAAGCTGAAGTATTCGTGCAAATTTATGAAATTAGAGGTCAGAACCTATCATCTCAATCAGAAATATTCGTGCAAATTCGTAAGATTCGTGGGCGAAAAACCCATTGCAACCTGAAAAACATTCGTACAAATTCGTGGTCAAAAAAAAGAAAATATGTCATTAGAAACAATTAGAGAAGAAATAGCAAAATTAGTAACCCAATATGCCGAAGAGGCTTACAAACCCCAACCCTTTGAAGCAGGAAAAACAGTAATCCCTCCTTCAGGAAAAGTAATCGGTGAGCAAGAACTCCAAAATATGGTCGTCGCCTCTCTCGACGCTTGGCTCACCACAGGACGCTTTAATGCCGCATTTGAAAAGAAGTTAGCCACCTTTCTGGGGGTGAAATACTGCATCACTGTAAACTCAGGGTCTTCAGCTAATTTAGTAGCCTTTAGTGCGCTCACATCACCTAAATTAGGTGACCGTGCTATCAAAAAAGGTGATGAAGTAATAGGCGTTGCAGCAGGATTCCCTACTACGGTGAACCCTATTGTTCAATTTGGGGCAGTACCCGTATTTGTAGATGTAGATCTACATACTCACAATGTAAACGCCGACCTTATAGAACAAGCCATCACTCCTAAAACTAAGGCAATTATGCTCGCCCATACTTTAGGAAATCCTTTCAATTTAGAGAAAATAAAAGCTCTTTGTGAGAAATATAACCTTTGGCTCGTAGAAGACTGCTGCGATGCACTCGGTGCTACTTACAACGGACAAAAAGTAGGAACTTTTGGCGATATTGCAACACTTAGCTTCTATCCTGCGCACCACATCACTATGGGCGAGGGAGGAGCCGTTTTCACTAATAATGCCGAGCTAAAAACCATAGCCGAGTCTTTCCGCGACTGGGGTCGTGATTGCTATTGTGCACCAGGTTGTGACAACACTTGCAACTGCCGTTTCTCGCAACAGCACGGTGATTTGCCTTTTGGATATGACCATAAGTATGTATATTCACATTTAGGTTACAACCTAAAAATTAGCGATATGCAAGCCGCTTGCGGATTAGCACAGTTAGACCGCGTAGAGGAGTTTATAGAAAAACGCCGTAAAAATTTCGCCTACCTCAAAGAGCGACTCCAAACCCTTACTGATTTTCTATACCTACCAGAGGCAACCCCCAATAGCGACCCTTCGTGGTTTGGTTTTCCTATCACCCTTAAAGAAGATGCAGGTACCGCACGTGTAGATTTACTCCGTTTTTTAGACCAGCATAAGATAGGCACACGTTTACTATTTGCGGGTAACCTCACTAAGCAGCCTTACTTTAAAGGAGTGGAATACCGTGTAGTAGGAGACCTTACTAATACCGATATTACGATGAATCAAACCTTTTGGGTAGGTGTTTATCCCGCTTTAGGCAAAGAACAGTTAGACTATATTGCAGAAAAATTAGAAGAATATTTTGGGGTGAATTTCTAACGATATAGCGCGACAAACAATTAATAAATTAATATTATGGTAACAATACAATTAACATTTAACAACGAAGCTGAACATACGCTCTTTGAGACTCTTTTTGAGAAATTTAAAATTAAAACAAAGGTGATAAATACTGAATCACAAGTAAATACTTATTCAGAAACTACAGCTAAAAAAATAAGAAAAGCACGTGATCAAAAGCAAAAAGGAACTCTTACCACTATAAACCCTGATACTTTATGGACACTAACAAATTAGCTTTTACTGTACAAATTTCTGAAGGGGCTTTACAAGAACTGAAAATTATCAAAAAAATCAGGAACTCCAGCTGTAAGAAAGAAGATTGAAAGAATGGTTTAGGAGCTTCAAGAAACACCAGAAAAAGGAGTAGGAGCACCAGAACAACTCAAAGGTAAGGAAGGAATAGTTTATAGCAGAGCACTTAACAAGAAAGATAGACTCATCTATGAAATATTTAAAGAGGAGAACCTTGTAGTTATAGTTCAATTCTTAGGACATTATCAGGATAAATAATCAGCAAATTATGACGATACTTTTAACGGGCGCAACAGGATTCCTCGGCAGTCATTTGCTGAGGGCATTGGTAAACAAAGGCTATGAGGTAGTAGTACTCAAACGCTCTACCTCTAATACGTGGCGTTTAAAAGGTTTTGAAAACACCTTTAAAAGCTATGATATAGACCAAGTACCTTTGCAAAAAGCCTTTGAAGAACAATATATAGAGACTATCATTCATACAGCCTGTGTGTATGGTAGAAAAGGAGAGAGTATACAGCAGATACTTGAGACCAACTTGATGTTTGGAATAGAGTTGCTTAACACCGGGACCTTTTTTAACACCGGGACCTTTTTTAACACCGGGACCTTATTATATAAATATTTAAATTATTACGCCTTATCCAAAAAACAGTTTGAAGAGTGGTTACAATTAGCTTCTGATAAAATACAAGTAGTGAATTTAAAATTAGAACATATGTTTGGAGAACAGGATGGCAATGACAAATTCACCTCTTGGATCTTGAATGAACTCCAGCAGGAAAAAAACATCATCCCACTCACCGCAGGCACACAAAAGCGTGATTTTATTTATATAGACGATGTGGTAAGTGCCTACCTTACTTGTTTAGAACAAGCACCACAACTAAAAGATTTTAATGATATAGAGGTAGGTACAGGTGTACTCACTCCCGTAAAGACTTTTGTAATACTTGTCAAAGAGGTATTAGAAAAACTTAAAGGCAAACCAATAAAAACACAGTTGAATTTTGGAGCACTTCCTTACCGAGAGGGGGAGATTATGGAGCCCCAAGTAGATAATAGTAGGTTGTGCTCTTTAGGGTGGCAACCTAAAAGAAGTCTAGAAGAAAATATAGAACAATTTGTAAAACACGAGATAAATAATTAAAAAATTTTGGCAGCAATTTTAGGAGCAGGAATAGCAGGCATAGCAGCAGGATACCATTTATCACAAAGAGGTATTGAACATACTGTCTTTGAGAAAAATGCCTCTTGGGGGGGCTTATGTGACAACTTCTCAATAGGTGAAGGCTTCTTGTTTGATAAGTTTGTCCATCTTTCTTTTACAAAATCAGAAGTAGTAAAAAACCTTTTCCAAAACAATACAGCTTTCTATAGTCATAAGCCTGAATCATCTAATTATTATAAAAACTTATGGTTAAAACATCCTGTACAAAACAACCTTGCCCCTTTGTCTATAGATGAAAAAATAAGAATTATAGAAGATTTTGTCGCTAAACCTACTCTTAATACGATTCAGAACTATGAAGATTGGCTATTGGTGCAATTCGGGACGTATTTCAAAGAACATTTTCCAGAAAAATACACTTATAAATATTGGACACTCCCTTCAAAAGAACTTTCTACCGACTGGTTAGGCAGTCGAATTAGCATTCCATCTTTAGAAGTACTATTAAGAGGGGCTTTTGAAGTGCAAGAAAAGAACTTTTATTACGCTCAAGAAATGCGCTATCCACAACAAGGAGGCTATAAAAGTTTCCTAAATACAATGGCTACAAACTCTTCTATAAAGACACAGAAAGAAGTTGCTCTTATTGACCCTATTCACAAAAAAATTACTTTTACAGATGGTTCTGAAACTAACTATGAAAAACTTATTAGCTCTTTACCTCTGCCTGAGATAGTAAAAATTATAAAAGATGCTCCTAAAAAAGTTGTTGAAGCCGGAGAAAAGTTGTTAGCAACCTCAGGTCAGTTAGTGTCTATAGGATTCAATCGCCCTGATATACCTAAACATTTGTGGTTTTATATCTATGATGAGGATATTTTGCCTGCAAGAGCCTATTCTCCTTCGCTCAAATCACCCTATAATGTACCAAAAGGAAAAAGCTCCTTACAGTTTGAAACCTATTTTTCAAAAAAGAAACCTAAACAACTTTCCGGTGATAGTTTGGTAAATCACATTATCGAAAAAGGTATACAAATGAAACTTTGGGAGCTTAACGACATTGCAATCACCGATTATCGAGAAGAAAAATACGCTAATGTAGTATTCGATTTCAATAGAAAGAGCAACGTAGCTCTAATACAAGATTATTTGAGAACAGTAGGTATCATTAGTATAGGCAGATTTGGAGAATGGGATTATTTTTGGAGCGACCAAAGTTTATTAAGTGGCTTTAAAGGAGCTAATATAATAGGAAACAGATGATAAAGATAACTAAAACAGATGTACTTTGGAATTATATAGCGCAGTTCTTTAGTTTAGTTTCTGGGCTCATTACCCTGCCTCTTATTTTAAAGATGCTAACTGTAGAAGAAATAGCCCTCAACTATATTTTTCTAACAGTTTCATCTTTAGTACTCCTTTTCGACTTTGGCTTTTCACCTCAATTTAGTCGTAATGTAAGCTATGTATACGGAGGTGCTCAAACACTAAAAAAAGAAGGAATAGAAGATATTCCCTCTGGGGGAGTGGCTATCAACTACCGATTAATAGCTACTCTCGTAAAAGTAGGTCAGTATGTCTATTTCCGTTTAGCATTTTTAGTGCTACTAGTAATGCTAACTGTCGGAAGTCTATATATTTACAAGGTTACAGAAGGCTTTCATTCAGTAGCTCACTCATTACCTATTTGGATACTCTTTTCAGCCTCTACTGCTTTTACTATTTATTATGAATATTACAATTTCCTATTAACGGGAAAAGGTGCTATCAAAGAAACTAAAATAGCTTTACTCGCCTCTCGAATTGTTTATATAGGACTTACCTTTTTGTTTTTGTATATAGGTTGGGGACTGTTTGGAGTTGTATTGGCAAATTTTATAGCTCCTTTTGTAAATAGAATGTTGTGTTATCGATTCCTTTTTACAGAAGAATTTAGAACCCAGTTAAAACCTTACAATATTAGCAAGGAAGAAATCAGTGCAACTTTTGATGTGATATGGTACAATGCTAAAAAATTAGGCTTAGTTTTTGTAGGAGCTTATGCCATTACAAAATTTAGTATGTTCTTAGCAGGTTTATACTTATCAAACGCAGAAATAGCCTCTTATGGATTGATGATGCAATTGGTAAATATACTCTCAACAGTAGCAACAACTTTTTTTATTACCTTTCAACCCAAATTTGCTACCTTACGTGTAGAAGGAAACTCACAAGGTTTTGTAAGCTTGTTCTCTTTTAGTATAATTATTTTTTACATACTATTCACTTTAGGAGGAATTATATTACTATTCTTAGGTAATACAATTTTAGGATATATACACTCAAATGCTTTTCTGCCTAATAAATTGATTCTTTGTCTTTATATAATAGTTGTACTTTTAGAGAACAATCACTCACATTTTGCAACAGCTATTATCAGCAAGAATAATATTCCTTTTGTCAAACCTGCTCTTTTAGCAGGAATAGGAATCGCAATAGGAAGTTTTATAGTATTAAAATATACCTCTTGCGGAATTTTAGGCTTAGTCCTTGTACAAGGATTTTGTCAAGCAGTGTACAATAATTGGAAATGGCCATTAGTTATATTAAAAGAATTTAAACTCACAATATTTCAATTCGTATACATAGGTATACAAGAAACTTATTACAAACTAAAAACTATTTTTTAATGAGATATACAGCTGTAACCCAAATACCCTCTATAGCTATAAAGCAGGGAGTTGTCCCTGAAGGAGCACAGATTACAATAGCAATTCCCACCTACAAGCGAGCTCACTTGCTTAGAGAGACCCTTGAAAGTTGCTTAGCTCAGCAAACAAACTGCCCTTTTGCTATAATGGTAGTAGATAATAACCCAGAACGAGAGTGCAAAACAGAACAATTGCTCCGAGAGTACAAAACAATTCCCAATCTGTCCTATTATAAAAATACAGAAAACGTAGGAATGACAGGTAATTGGAACAAACTTTTTGAGTTAGCTCAAACTGATTTTGTCGTGATGCTCCACGATGACGATTTGCTGTATGATGATTACGTAGAGAAAGTAGAATGTATATTGAAAAAATATAATTATGATATAAATGCTTTATATTTACCACAACAAATGTTCTCTACAAAAGAGAATATACCTCATAGAAAAGAACAAGAGTTTTATTCTGTAAAATTGAAATTACAAGATCTTTTTTTAGGTAATATTTGTAATTTAGTAGGAGCATGTTTTAAAAAAGAAGTAATAATTGAACAAGATGGCTTTGATCAGAATTATTATCCCTCATTAGATTATGAGATGCATTTTAGATTAATACAAAAAGAGAAAAGTTTTATTATATTAGGCTCTCCATTAACACTTTATAGAATATTAGAGAATGAGAGTATGAAACCTAATACATTATTAAATTTTCTTTTTCAAGATGAGAGAATCATACAAGCAAATAATAGAAAATATTTTTTTTATAAAGTATTATTCCCTTTCTTTTATAAAGAATATGCATTACAAGCTATGATTTCTCATCAAAAAACATATCACCATAAAGATTTTGAAAGAGAGATAAAAAAAGAAAGAGTGCGTGTAATAAATAAAGTGGTATATAAGATACTTCTATTTTTTAGAAAAAAAGTTTTTAATTATAGAAGAAAAAAAATATAATTATGTATGAAAATAGAATTATTAAAAAACATTTATCATTCAATTATTAAAAATAGAACTTTAAATAATGTGTATAAAACAAGTTTTAATAAGAGTGTATTAATTGTTTATCTTACTTCTGCTTTTAATAAAAAGGAGAATATTTCTCATTCAAATATGACAGAATGCAGAACTTTTGCTGAAATATTTAGAGAAATTGGATATAATATAGATGTTATTAATCTTAATAGTACAAGGAAGATAAAAAAGCAATATGATGTTATATTAGGTATGGATGTGGCATTAGAGAAGTCTTTCTTTAATAAAAAAGATAGCACAAAACATATATTCTATGCGACTGGCGCTTGTCCTATCTATTCAAATATGATATCTACAAAAAAAGCAAGAGATTTTTATTATAAAAACAAAATATTGCCACTTGATTCTATAAGAAAAATAGAATATACACAAGATTTTCAGATATTTCTATCAGACGCTGTAATTGTTTTGGGTAATGATTTTGTAAAGGATACTTATTTACAATACGATGATCAGAAACAAAGATATAAAAATTTGAATGCTTTTTATTTTGATATTATCAATCCTGACATTTCAAAAAAGGATTTTGGAAAAGCAAGGAAAAACTTTATTTGGTTTGGAAGCTTAGGAGCTTTACATAAAGGATTAGATGTTGTAATTGATTATTTTCTAGAACATCCAGAATATAATCTATATATATGTGGACTAAACACGTCTGAAAAGAATTTTTTAGATTTTTATATGAGCAAAATAAATAATAAGAATAATATTCATCTATATGGTTTTTTAAAGATTGGCTCTATAGAATTTAATAATCTTGTAAATAATTGTGCTTTTGCTCTGTATCCCTCTCTTTCAGAAGGAGGTTCTCCAGCTCTTTTAAATATAATAGCTAACGGAGGGGTCATACCTATCCATTCTAAACAATCAGGAATAGACTTTGACAAAGAAATTAGTTTTGAACTGGATGAAAATACATCAATAGCTATAGAGAAAGTAATTTCTAAGATAGAAGTGATGTCTAACGAATATATTAAAAATGTGAGTATAAAATGCACCAATTATGTAAGATCTCATTTCACTTATGAAAGATACAAGGATAATTTAAAAGATATTGTTAAAAATATTTTAAAGAACAACTTATGAATTTGATATATGATTACCAAATATTTACAGGACAAGAATATGGAGGTATTTCAAGATATTTTTATGAATTAATAAATCAATCTAAAGGGGTTATTGATGTAAAAGTAACTGGATATTTTTCTAATAATTACTATCTAAATAGAACAAGGCTTAAAAAAAGGAATTTTTTAAAAGGGATTACTTTTAAGGGTAAATATAGAATATTAGACCTTATAAATAAGCAGAATTCCATTCAAACATTAAAGACTAATAATTATGACATATTCCATCCTACATATTATAATCCATATTTTTTGAAATACATAAAAGACAAGCCTCTTGTAATAACAGTCCATGATATGATACATGAGAAATTTCCTGATTTTTTTTCAAAAAATGATAAGAGTATTATATGGAAAAAGAAAATTATACACAGAGCAAACAAGATAATTGCTATATCAGAGAATACCAAAAGTGATATTTTACATTTTTATAATATTGATCCATCAAAAATAGAAGTTATCTATCATGGTAATTCTATTAATTTGAACAACCATTCTACTACTAATAATAATTTACCTGAAAATTATTTACTTTTTGTAGGAGGTCGAAATGGATACAAATATTTTCTACCTTTTATTGAAGCAATAATTCCTATCATACACAAAGAGAAAATCAATATTGTCTGTGTTGGAGGAGGGCAGTTTTCGAATGAAGAACTAAGTTTTTTTGAGAAAAAGAAAATTACGGAAAGAATCAAGCAATACAATTTGAGTGATGATGAATTAATCATTGCTTATAAAAAAGCATTAGCATTTGTTTATCCTTCTTTATATGAAGGATTTGGAATGCCTATTCTCGAAGCTTTTGCTTGTAATTGTCCTTTAGCTTGTAGTAATACTAGTTGTTTTCCTGAAATTGCAGGAGATGGAGCTTCCTTTTTTAATCCTCAAAGTAGTGAGAGTATAAAGTTTGCTATTGAAAAAATTTTATATGATACAACTTATAGAAATAATCTAATAGAAAAAGGAAAATATATTGAAAAGAAGTTTTCTTGGGAAAAGACTTTCAATCAAACAATGAACTTATATAAAACTGTTTTATAAAAATGAATATCGCTCTAATTTCTATAATTACAGTATCCTACAATGCTGTTAAAACTATTGAAGATACTATAAATTCAGTACTTAACCAAACCTATCCTAATATTGAGTATATCATTATTGATGGAGGCAGTACCGATGGCACATTAGATGTTATTAAAAAATATCAAGATAAAATTACTTATTGGGTGAGTGAACCTGATAAGGGAATTTATGATGCTATGAATAAGGGAGCGCTAAAAGCTACAGGGGTGTGGCTTAACTTTATGAATGCAGGAGATACTTTTTATGATGAGCAAGTATTAGAAAAAGTATTTAAGGATAAAGATTGGAGTAATTCTGATGTGATCTATGGAGATGTAATAATAAAATATAGTAAAAAGAAAAAACTTAAAAAAGTATGGCCTCTAACACAATTAGAAAAAGGAATGCCTTTTTGTCACCAAAGCTCTTTTGTAAGAACTACATTACAACAACAATATCTTTTTAACATAAATTACAAAATATGCGCTGATTATGATTTATTCCATTTATTATATAGACAAGGTTACATTTTCAAAAAAATAGATTTAGTAATTGCTATTTTTTTATATGGAGGTGCTTCAACAGATGCTTTTATATCTCTATTAGTTGAAGAATGGCATATTTCAGGCGAAAAATATAATAAATATTTTATATATAAAGTTCTAAGAGAACTGTTGATAGGAAATCTACGTAGAATTTATAAGAAAATATTATGACATTCTATATTATTTTGTATTTATCTTTTTTATTATTTTGTATACTCCAATTAGTATATAAATTACATTTCTCTAAGATGAGTTTACTTTTTATGGGGGCACTTATTTTCTTTTCTGGAGTTAGGGTAGATACAGGAATAGATTATAGAGCTTATTTAGATGTATGGAATTATATAGATCCCATGGATAAAATAGAAAGTTTTATTTTAATTGCTGTTGAACCTGGTTTTGTGTTTTTGACTTCTTTGATTAAGTATTTTACAGATAAACCTGTTTATTTCTATTTAATCACAAGTTTATTAGCTATTTTACCGATATACCCAACCCTACTAAAAATAAATATTAAGGATAAAATTATTTCGTTTTTCATCTATTTTTTGGTATTTTACATTACTTATCCATTTAATGGAATAAGACAAGGAATAGCAATGGGAATATTTATTTTTTCTTTACCTCTCATATTAAATAAGAAGTTTTTTGAGGTATTATTATTGACAATTGTAGCAACATTAATACACACAACAGGTATTTTGATAATTGTGTCTTATTTTGCTGTTTATTTTAATATAAAAGTGAAGTATTTTTTTATAATAGGGCTGATTTTTTCTTTTATTTGCTGGAAATTAGACATTTTAAATTACATATTGTTTAATTATTTAGGAGTGAGTGAGGTTTACACAGAACTATTTACAGAATCAACCTCTGTTTTTCAGATAATAACAAGAACTTTATTAATAGGACTTCTTTTTTACTTTGGAATTAAATTAAACAGTCCTATATACAATAAACTCTTGATACTTTATATGCTCGGCTTTTTTATCTATATAGCACTGTTTAATCATAATTTATTAGCAACACGTTTTAATATGTTCTTTAGATTATTAGAGGTTATTATGGTTCCTATGCTGTTGGAAAGAACCAAAAATGTCCCTACTCGGTTAGTTTTATTTTTTATATTCCTGATACCTTTTACATACTCTTTCTCTCAAAGTTTACAAATAAAAGAAAATGAATATCATTTAGAGCTTAATTTTTGATAATATGAATAACTATAAAGTAACTATTATTACTCCTATACATAAAGCAGAAAGGTTCATAGAACGCTGTGCAAAATCACTGTTGAATCAAGATTTCGAATCAATAGAGTACATCTTTATCAATGATGCTACCCCTGATGATAGTTTTAAAATTCTTAAAAAACTTGTGGATCAGTGTAATAGAAAGGGAGATATAAAATTATTAGAGAATGAGTATAATTTAGGAGTAGCAAAAACCCGCAAAAAAGGAATGTTAGAGGCATCAGGAGAGTATGTAATTCAAATAGACTCTGATGATTGGATAGAATCTAATATGATTAGTACCCTTTACAATAAGGCAAAACAGGATAATGCAGATATTGCTGTATGTGATTATTATATTAGCTTTATCACAGGAAAAGAAACATATAGAAAGGAGGAATATAAACCTAATATTGATTTCAATATAAAGAATATAATGTTGGGTAAGGTACATCCTGCATTTTGGAATACTCTTATAAAAAGAAGTTTATATGTAGAGAAAAATATCTTTCCCGAAGGAAAAATCAACATGGGAGAGGATTATGAAATGATGCTAAAACTTTTTTTAAGCACAGAAAAAGTATCATATATTCCAAAAGCTTTTCTATATTACACACAATATAATGAAAACTCTATTACCAAAACAATGAATAAAGAATATATTAATGATACGATTCATTGTATTGAGGTTTTTGAGGAAATACTAAAACCAACAAGAAATAGGTATATTGAGGAATTTAGAACTATGTTGGTTTTTTGGAAAAAAATGTTTGTCTTAGATAAACAATATACAAAGTACTTTTATTTAATTCATCCAGAGGTAAATAAATTTAAATATATATTCAACAACAATGGATATGGTTTTTTTCAAAAGATAACAATAAGTTTTATGTTATTGAAAATGCCTTTTATCACGAGAAGAATCTATAAAAGTTATAGATGGTTAAAAAAGAAATATAAAGTATAAAATATGAAACAAAATTTAGTATCTATTATTACCCCAATGTATAATGCTGAAAAATATGTTGCACAAACTATTGAATCTGTACTTGCACAAACATATAAGAATTGGGAGATGATAATTGTAAATGATGGCTCAAAAGATAGTTCGGATAAAATTGTAGAAGGCTATGCTCAGAAAGACAGTCGTATTAAACTAATCAATCAACCCAATGCTGGCTCTGCTACAGCAAGAAATAACGCCTTAAGAAATGCACAAGGTCAATATATCTGTTTTTTGGATGCAGATGATTTGTGGGATGCTGTTTTTTTAGAAAAACAAATTAATTTTTTAAAAGAAAAAAATGCTGCTTTAGTTTTTTCTTCTTATAGAAGAATAGATGAACAAGGAGAACAAAAATTAGAACCTTTTATAGTTCCAGAGTCTGTAACATATAAAGCTTTGCTTAAAACTTGTTCTATTTCTTGCCTTACCGCTTTATATGACAGAGAACAAGTAGGGGAACAATACTTTAAGGATGAATTAAAAAGTCTAAGAGATGACTTTGTTTTTTGGCTACAAGCTCTTAAAAAAATAAAAATTGCTTATGGAAATATAGAGATTTTAGCTTCTTATCGTGTTTTCGCCAACAGTACTACTGGAAATAAAAAGAAAGTAATAAAACCTCAGTTTATGGTCTATTATAAAGTGGAGAAATTAGGTTTAATAAAAAGTTTATACTATTTAGCTCATTGGGCTGTAAATGGTTTTTTTAAATATAGAAAGTAAAATGGATTTAATAATAGGAGCTGGAGTGTCAGGTATTTCGTATGCTACATTCACAAATAACGACTATTGTATAGTAGAAGCCTCTGATGGAATAGGAGGTTATTGTAAAACTATAAAAAGAGGAGAATTTGTATGGGATTACTCAGGACATTTTTTTCATTTTAGAGATGAAAAATTAAAAGAGTTAATATGCAGACATATTAATCCTCAAATTCTTAAGAAAGTTAAAAAGAACACCAAAATCTTGTATAAAGGTAAGTATATTGATTTTCCTTTTCAAAAAAATATACATCAACTTGAAAAAGAAGAGTTTATAGATTGTCTATATGATTTGTTCAAAGCAGATGAATATGCTAACATAAGGTCTTTCAAAGATATGGTATATGCCAAATTAGGTAAAAGTATCGCTGAAAAATTTCTTGTTCCTTATAATGAGAAATTATATGCTTGTGATTTAAACACTTTGGACGCTGAAGCTATGGGGAGATTTTTCCCAAAGGCTAATAAGGAAGAAATTATCCTAAATTTTAAAGATCAAGCAAATACCTCCTATAATGAGTATTTTGTCTATCCAACAGGAGGGGCAATCGAATATATTAATTCTCTTTATAAAAATGTAGATGATACTAAGGTTTCACTAAATGAAAAAGTGATAAAAATAGATATTCATAACAAAATTGCCTATACAAACCAACGAAAAATAAAGTATAACAACCTAATTTCCACTATACCTTTTCCTATGTTATTAGAACTTTGTGATATTCCTTATACCAAAGAATATTTTACATGGAACAAAGTGTTAGTTTTTAATTTAGGTTTCAATAAAAAAGGAACTGACACAAAAAGTAGTTGGGTATATATTCCTGATAAGGAAGTTTGTTTCTATCGTATGGGATATTATGATAATATCTTAGGAACTTCTAAGATGTCTCTATATATAGAAATAGGGTTCTCTAAAGACTTTATTATAGAAAATGAAGAGAAATACCTACATAAAGTACTCAATGATTTGAAAAAAATAGATGTGGTAAAAGATGAAGAACTTATAGATTATCACTCTGTAATAATGGATCCTGCTTATGTCCATATTAACCAAAAAGGAATTCAAAGTGTAGAAAAATATAAAAAACAGTTGGCTCAAGATAATATCTATTCTATAGGACGTTATGGGAGTTGGACATATTGTTCTATAGAAGATAATATAATAGAAGCAAAATGTTTAGCTGAAAAAATATAATAAAATATCAAATAATCTTTACTAAAAAGTTTCCTTTATTTATGAATACTTATTTAAGTTATAAATTGAAAGTGCTATCACTAATAGCTATTATATTTGTAGTATTTATTCATGCTAATATAAATATCCCTGATAGTACAAATTTTCTATACGAAAATAGTGCCTTTTTACAATATTTTATTAGTCAAGGTATCACTCGTACTGCAGTTCCTATGTTCTTTATCATTTCGGGATATCTATATTTTATATCTTTTGATGGTACTTTAAATACTTATTTGATAAAAACGAAAAAACGAATAAAATCATTAGTATTACCATATTTTATTACATCTTTTTCAGTTTTTATTTTTTATTATTTTACAATTCTATTTTCTAAAAGAATATTTAATTCTCCTGGACGATTTTTAGATCAATCTTTAGGAGAGATTCTAGACATAATTTTTATTCATCCTTTACCTTATCAACTATGGTTTTTAAGAGATCTAATCATATTTGTATTTTTATCTCCTTTTATATATTATCTACTAAAATATCTGAGATTTTATTTTATAGTTATATTACTTTTTCTTTGGCTACGGATCCTTCCTTTTGATTTTTATATATTTTCTAATGAAGGTATTTTATTTTTCTCTTTAGGAGGTTTTTTGGCTTTTAAAAAGTTTTTTTTGATAAAAAAAAGAAAGGGAAAATTCTATTATTTTATTATTTGTTCTTGGTTTTTATTACTCATCATAAAATCAATCTATAATATAAATCATGGAGTTGAAAATAGAATAAGTGATGTATTACTAAAAATTAGCATCCTATATGGTATTATTTCTGTTTGGTCTTTATATGATATTTTTATGAAAAAAAAAGAAATACCTAATAAAATTCTTTTAAAACTTTCTTACTATTCTTTTTTTATTTATCTTATTCATGAGCCTATATTATTAGGAAGTTTGAAAATGTTATCAATTATTTTTATCAAAAAAAATGAATTACTAACATCATTTTTCTATTTTTTTAATGCCTTTATCACAATAATCTTATGTATTATTATTGCTAAAATATTACAAAAATATACTCCAAAATTGTATAGTTTTATTATAGGAGGAAGATAAGTAAAACTCTATCTTAGAAATAAAAATATTTTTCATATCTTTGCAAAAATAAATTAATAATGACAAAAAAAGCACTCATTACAGGTATCACAGGACAAGATGGCGCCTATCTCGCCGAATACCTACTCAAAAAAGGATATGAGGTGCACGGTATGAAACGCCGATCATCCCTCTTCAATACCGACCGTATCGACCACCTCTACCAAGATCCTCATTTAGAACACCGCAACCTCATTTTACACTACGGCGACCTTACCGATAGTATGAATATCACCCGTCTTATCCAAGAGGTACAACCCGATGAAATCTACAACCTCGCTGCGATGAGTCACGTGCACGTGAGTTTTCAAACCCCCGAATACGTAGGTAACGCCGATGGTCTGGGCACCTTGCGCATCCTCGAAGCTGTACGCCTCTTGGGGCTTACCGAAAAAACACGTATCTATCAGGCTTCTACTTCCGAGCTTTACGGATTAGTGCAAGAAGTACCTCAAAGTGAACGTACTCCTTTCTATCCGCGTTCACCTTATGCAGTAGCTAAATTGTATGCCTATTGGATTACTGTGAATTACCGCGAAGCCTATAATATGCATGCTTCCAACGGCATCCTCTTCAACCACGAATCGCCTATACGCGGTGAAACTTTCGTAACCCGCAAGGTAACCCGCGCTCTCAGCAGGGTAGTACTGGGTATGCAGGATAAGTTTTATATGGGTAACCTCAGCTCTCAACGCGACTGGGGGCACGCCAAAGACTATATCAAGGCGATGTACCTCATCTTGCAACAACCCGCCCCCAGCGATTATGTAATTGCTACAGGTATCACTACCGCCATCCGCGATTTTATCACAATGGCTGCCAAAGAAATAGGTCTCACTATCGAATTTAAAGGCGAAGGCGTAAACGAAAAAGGATATATCACAGCAGTAGATGCTTCTGTTTTCAGCGAAAAAGTAGGCGAAAAGTACCTCAGTGCCATACGCGAACGTATTGCTAACAGTGCTGAAGTGGTAAATGTAGACCCTCAATATTTCCGCCCTACCGAAGTGGATTTGCTCATCGGCGACCCTACCAAATCGCAAACCGTTTTAGGTTGGAAACCTGAGTATGACCTCAAAGGACTGATTGAAGATATGATGCGCTCAGATATCAAACTCTTCAAACGTGATGCTTACCTCAAAGAAGGTGGCTTCACTGTAATGAATTACTTTGAATAACAATGAATAAAAACGCTAAAATATATGTTGCAGGACACAAAGGTTTAGTGGGTTCTGCTATTTGGAAGAATCTTTCACAAAAAGGATATACCAATTTGATAGGCAGAACAAGTGCCGAACTCGACCTACGTGATGCACAGGCTGTCGCTCAATTCTTTAAAAACGAAAAACCTGATTATGTATTTTTGGCTGCTGCCAAAGTAGGTGGCATTATGGCTAACAACACCTATCGCGCCGATTTTATCTACGAAAACCTGATGATTCAAAACAATGTAATTCATTCGGCTTATGAAAATAAGGTGAAAAAATTACTGTTCTTAGGGAGTACTTGTATCTACCCTAAGGAAGCACCCCAGCCTATGAAAGAAGACTGTTTGCTCACTTCTCCGTTAGAATATACCAATGAACCCTATGCCATTGCTAAGATTGCGGGCATCAAGCTATGCGAGAGTTACAACCTGCAATATGGCACTAATTATATTGCTGTAATGCCTACCAATCTCTATGGGCCTAACGACAATTTTCACCTCGAAAATTCTCACGTATTGCCAGCGATGGTACGCAAAATACACTTAGCAAATGCCTTGCTTAAAAATGATTGGGAAGCAGTAAAAACAGACCTCAACAAGCGTCCGGTAGAAGGAATAAGTGGTAAAAACAACCAAGAAGAAATAAAAACAATCTTATCAAAATATGGTATTACAGCCGAAACAGTTACGCTATGGGGTACAGGCACTCCTTTGCGTGAGTTCTTGTGGAGTGAAGATATGGCCGATGCTTGTGTGTTTCTAATGGAACGCATCAATTTTAAAGATACATATCCTGCTAATGCCAATGAAGTACGCAACACCCACATCAATATTGGTACAGGTAAGGAACTTTCTATCAAAGAACTCGCCTATATGATAAAAGAAACCATTGGCTATCAAGGAGAAATACTCTTCGATAGCACCAAACCCGATGGCACAATGCGCAAACTCACCGATCCTACTAAGCTACACCAGCTAGGGTGGAAACATTCCATAGAACTCCAAGAGGGAATTAAATTAATGTATGAGTATTATTTGCAAAATCAAAACTTTCTATAATTAATTTTTTCATATTCTTTAATGTGAATTTGGGCTAAGAAATTTAAGATACTTACTGCTTAAAGAGATATGTGAAACAATAAAAAGCTGTCCTGAAATGGGACAGCTTTTTATTGTTTTAATAGATATACTATACTATTTGATAGCTTCGTAAGCACGAATAGCTTTGTCGAAGCGGTCGTTTACACTTTCTAAAGTGTAGAGACCATCGGCATTGGCTTTCACTCCTTTGAGTTTTAGAGGAAATACTACTGGTGGATTTTGCATATCCAATAGTTCCATTCCACGCAATTGTTCGGTAGTTTGGTATACAATGTTTACCGATACAAACTCTTTACCGCTGTTGTCTACCCATTTTTCAAACACGAGTTTGCTACCTATTGGAGTTTTCTTTTCAATAGATTTAGGCAAGCTGTATTCTTCTACTTCCAAAGCGGCATTCACGCTGGCAATATTAGAATCGTGACCACAAAGGAATGTGAACTTGCGGTTTTTGGCGTTGAGCTCGTCTTTCATATACACCAATAGTGGGTGTGCTACGTTCACGGCTACAATAGGAGCGGTGAAAAGTACATCGCCATAGACATCTTTTACCTTAGCGATTTTTTCCCAGTCGGAGGTGGTGAGGTTGTTGCCAAAAGCTGCTTGCACAGGGTCTTTATCTTCATAATATTGCAAAATAAAAGCATCGGAAGCGGAGTTAGCTAACTTCAACGAACCTTTCATATTAGGTTCATCACCTTTTTCGAGTTTCAACTGGGTGTTGTAATCGTTGAAAGCACACACTTCACCGGATTTACAAGCGGGTGAGTTCTTCAAATCGAGTACTTTTTCCAAGAGTTGGTAAGAGTCTTTCAATCCCTCGTTGATGCCCACAATACCTTTTTTACCTCCCATAGCAGCAATTTCTTTCATTGCTTGTGCTTTGAAAGCAGGGCTACTTTTGGTAAGCGCAGGGAAGAACACAGGGTCCATTTTGCTGGGGGTAAAGCGGTGGTTGATATGCAAATTGGCTACGGGCATAAATCCTGAGGAGAAATATTGTGCCGTCGCAATGGTGCGTTGCATACTATTAGCATAGAAATTCACTTCATCAACAGTGGGAACGGCATTCTCAGCAAAAAGACCTTCGGCTACTGTCCATTTGCGGAAAAACTGACCCATAATGGTTTCGAGTGCTCCTCCACGAAGGGTGAGTTCACTGGGGGCAGCGCTCCATTTTATCCATTCGTGAGGCGTCATTTTTTGTAAGGTACTCCCGTTCACTGATAGAGAGGAGCGAATGTTATGACGGCTGAGGATCACCACTTCTTTGAGCTTGTATTGGTTTTTGAAGCTTTCGGAGCGGTTGAGTTGTGCCATCGCTAAGAGCGGACACAAGAGGAGTAGTAATGCTTGTAGAGTTATGATTCTTATTTTCATACTGTGTTTTAATTAGAAAATTATATTCTTTAACTTTGCCAAAGTTTGAAACTTTGGCAAAGTTTTAATTGCATCTCGTGCTACGAGCTTTGGCAAAGTATGTGATGTAAAAGTAATTGCCTGTGCGGCTCGCACTTAGAACTTGATTTGCAAACGAGTTTCAATAAGACTTAAATTGCTGTCGGGAATGCTTTCACGGTAAGTAACACCGGTGTAGGAAGCACGTACACGCCAAATCATATACTTATTGATATAATAGTTGAAGGTAAGTGAATAATCGTTGAGGCGACCTCCTAAGATACCCGCTTTAGGGTCGGATAAGTCGGTGTAGTTATAACCGGCAACGAGTTCCATAGCACCAGGTCTGGGAGTAGCGATACCTCCATCGATATCAGTATATTCGTAAGGGTTTCCTTTTACGATAGCACGGAACATACCATAAGCACCACTTGCTTTGAAATTATCGAAACCGCTCTTGCGATTTACATTCACATAGTAATATTGGGCTTCTAACCCTAAACGACCACGCGCAAAGAGCAATTCAGGAGAGAATTTATAAAGGAAAGTAGCGTTATCAATAGTTGCTTGTTGTGCGGTTACCTTAGCGATACGAGTAGGGAAAGGTGTTTTGAGCACATAAGAGTTGTGGTTAAGTGCTGGTGTTTCGTTATAACGAGGTGTTTCGAAAGCCCCTGAGAGTCCTACGTGAAAAATCTTGCCTTCTTCACGTTGTGGGCGATAGAGCAAACGGCTCATCATACCCATACCTTGGTCGCCTGTAGCATCAGAGCTTTTCTTCATCGTTTCACCTTCGGCAAAGAGGCTTAAAGTACCCATAAAGTCATCTTTTTGGTGTAAGAGCATCAAACCGATGAGACGAGAATTGAAGAAAGCCTCGTTACTTTGGGGTTCTTCCATCGATATTTTGAAAGAAGAACTGGTGGCACTTTGCATACCGAATTGGTGTACGAAATAACCTCCACGCAAAAGTGTGTGTTTGCTGAAACCGTATTCGATAAAGATATCCTTAGGAGAAACTTTGCCATAAGCAAAGCCGATATCTACTTTTCCTTTCCAATTACCATAGCGTACGCCTAAGCCCATACGCACATCGGGGATAGCTACCCCACTTACAAACTTATCTTTTTGCTCATTAGCATTGAAATAACCAGCGTCCAATAAAATACGTCCTCCGGGTTTTACTTCTAACTTTTCTTCGGGTTTAGGAGCTTCCTGTATAGGTGTAGCGGGCATAGGTTCGGTGGTATCGGTAACGGTGGTTGGTTCTTCTTGGGCATAGGTATAGCCCACAGCCATTAGGCTGAACATCATAAAATATATCTTTTTCATAGTTTTAAATTTTATTTAGTCATACGTTCACTTTTCTTTACTTTGCCTTTTTTTACAAGTCCTTCAAACTCTTTTTTAGCTTTTTCGAGTTGTTTCATAAAGGCATCATTGGCGTGGAGACGCGCTACTACGGCACTTGCTACGAGACGAGCAGCATCTACATCACTTTGGAAATGATAGCCACAAATCACGCGACTTTGTCCCATTTCATATCCGCGTTTGAGGATTTCGTTTTGTCTATCGACATTGATTTCGGCAAGCACCAAAGCGGTAGCCCACCCGATAGCGGTGTGACCAGAGGGATAAGAACCATTAGTAGAGAGTTCTTTTTGTTGTTCGGGGTTGCAAGTGGTCTTTTCGTAGAAAGCAAACGGACGCACGCGCATATAGTGTTCTTTGGCGGCACGAGTAGCGAGGTCGCCTGCATCTTCACGCATATTTACTACGAGTTTGAAGATTTCGGGAGTAGTTTCCTTAGAAATCTTGATGCCAAAAGCTTCGGAAAAAGCATTAGGCACACCAGGACCCTCTACACGGGCATCGGATACGGCTTGCTCACCACGAGGGGTACGGCGTTGCATTAAGCCCCACTGGTATTGGGCTTCGTCGTTAAGGAAGAGGATACTACCTGGTTGAGGAGGAGGAGGTAGGAGTTCAAGACTGTTTGCCACCTCACCTATTTGCAAGAAGTAGAGGTCGGGTTTGGTTCTTACGTCTTTGATTTTCTCTTGTGCGAATGTAGTTGCCATCACCGATAGCAAGGCTACGAATAATAATGTTTTTCTCATCTTATTATACAGTTAAAATTTATTGTATTCTCTTTTGGAAGGTATTTAGGTTTTAAAAAACACTACAAATGTAGAAAGAAAAGAATAAATGTGCAAATTATTTCAAAAAAATATTTGCTAAAAAAGAAAGAAATAAAAACAAATATGGTGATTTTGTGGTTTTTAGGTACGAGGTGCGAGCCGCACAGGCGGGGGAGAAATGAGAGAATTAGAAAATGAGAGAATGAGGAAATTAGAAAAAGGAGTGTGAGGTTGAGTTAGAGGAATGAGGCTGTGCCTCAGAAATTAAACAAAATTTAAACAAAATCAAGGCTACGCCTTGTAAACCAGCAGAGAGATTGTTAGTTTATTCAACTTTGCCCAAGTTTGAAACTTGGGCAAAGTTTGAGATGAAAAAGAGATATGCTGGGACTGCTAGGGGCTTTCAAAAGATATCGGAAAAGAACGGAAGTGAGCTAAGAGAAATTTTGGTGAAAAAAGGGTGTAAAGAGGGTGGGGGTAGCTTATAGAGAGCTTATAGAGAGCTTATAGGAAGCTTATACGA
>NZ_KB291190.1:25950-37824 GCF_000318255.2 Capnocytophaga sp. oral taxon 380 str. F0488 | reverse complement strand
GGCCTTAGGCCATAGGCAATAGGGGGGAGTATGATGGAAAAGGGAAGGAATGACGAGGAACAAATGACGAATGGCGGAGGTAATAGGGGGAATGTAGCGACGGAAAGGCGAAGGTAAAACGAAGGTAAAGAGGCGGTAAGGCGAGGCTAAAGCGAAGTTATTGCTTGTAAAAAAGCCTTAGTAGCGCCTTGTTTTTCGTTTATATATTGGCGATTGATATTGCCTATAGCGGTGCGCTTTTCGGGTGAAGTAACAAGGTTATTCATTACCTGGGCGAATTCTTCTTTACTGCTTACGGAGAGAACGCCCCCTAAGGTGACTAACTCCTTTGCTTCATTGAACTTTTCATAATTCTTACCGATGATTACAGGTACCCCAAATACGGCGGGCTCTAAGACATTGTGTAAGCCCGTAGTGCCCATTCCACCTCCTACATAGGCTATATCGGCATAGCTGTACACTTTGGTGAGAATGCCTATGGTATCGATGATGAGTATGTCGTAATCAGAAAGGTTGAGAGAGTCTTTCTCGGAGAATAGGGCAACTTTACGGTTTAACTTCTGCTGGTTGTGTTTGAGTTCTGCGATATCGGTAGGGTGAATATTATGAGGGGCAATGATGAACTTCACTGGGGCAGTGCAAGTGTTGATATACTGCAAGTAAATGTCTTCGTCGGTAGCCCACGAACTACCGAAGACCACACATAGATTGTTTCCTTTGAACTGCTCTACAAAATCTAAATGGTTGTCTCGTTCCAATATTTCGGCTACACGGTCGAAGCGGGTGTCACCACTGACAGTTACATTATTGAAGCCTAAGTTTTTAAGTAGTTGCTGAGAAAGCTCGTTCTGCACGAAGAAATGAGTAAAGCAATGCAGGGCTCGGCGCATCATTCCGCCGTAAGGCTTGAAGAAGATTTGATTTTTGCGAAAAATACCGGAGAGTAAATAAGTGGGTACTTGTGCTTTTTTGAGCTCGGTAAGGTAATTGACCCAAAACTCGTATTTCACAAAAATAGCCATTGCAGGATTTACCATTTGCACGAACTTGCGGGCATTAGCGGGTGTATCAAGGGGAAGATAGACTACTATATCGGCATCGGGGGTGTTTTTGCGCACCTCATAGCCTGAGGGAGAAAAGAAGGTAATGAGTATTTTATAGCCTTGTTTTTTCAGGGCTTTAACAACGGGCAAGCCTTGTTCGAACTCGCCGAGAGAAGCGGTATGTATCCACACATAGCGGGTATGAGGGTCGAGTTTGGCGGTAAGGGTAGTCCATACGGTTTTACGTCCGCTTACAAAGAGGTGTATTTTTTTGTTGAATAGGGCAACGATGGGGAGGATTGCCTTGATGATATAAAGAGAGAATGTGTACATTTTAATGATGAATTACGAATGACAAATGACGATACAAGGCGCAAAGGTAGTAAAAAAGTAAAAAGTATCGCCTTTTTAATATTATTTTGTACTTTTGCAATCTCAGAAAGCGAATTGCTTAAACTCTATTGTTAGATGAAAAAATATCTTTTTGAAATACTGCTATTGCTCTTTTCGGTAGCAATACCGTTGGCTTTAGATATGAACTTAGCAGTCTATGGAATGCTTGCTACTTTCTTGTTATTTTTGACGCTTAGACGGGTAAACTACTGGTTGTTTGCTATTATCTTTGGTTTTGTACTACTCACTTGTGTGCTCTTTTTACCTCAAATTATCTGGTTTGGCCATCCGCCTGCTACGATGATTGGCGCCTTCTTTGAAACAGATTTCCAAGAGTCTAAAGAGTTTATGCAACAATTACCTTTTTATTCCTATGGAGTATCGGTACTTACTTTATTATTTGGGAGTTTCATTCTTTACTTAGGCAAGAAGAAAAAGACAATATACAATCGCCAACAGTGGTTTATTACTTTGGGGATAGGTATAGTAGGCGTGGCACTTACAGTGTACCGTCCTTTTACAAAGATTCGGGAAGAGGGCGGTTTCCAGTGGCAAAACACACGCACGGCGCCTATTGCGTTCTATGCTTCTATCTACCACAATGTGAAGAACTACAAACAATTGCGCAAGGAGCTCAACCAAAGCATTGAAGGCACGCCTTCGTGGCAGGTAGTCAGCGCCAAACCTAAGTATATGAACTATGTGCTTGTGATAGGCGAAAGCGTACGGAAGGACTATATGTCGTTATACGGATTTCCAATAGAGAATTCCTCTTTCTTGAAGAGTGCTAAGGGGACAATAATAGATGGTTATACGGCAACCGCTCCCAACACTACTACTGCCCTTTTGCGGATGTTCTTAAAGCAAAAGAACGGTGATTTTGTTTATGCTGATAATCTCATCTCTTTGGCAAAAATGGGAGGTTTTGACACCTATTGGCTTTCAAATCAAGGGTCAGTAGGCGAATGGGATACGCCTATTGCTAAGATAGCCTCGTTATGCGACCATAAGGTTTTTACAAAGAAAGGTGACTACTCATCAATGAATATCTACGACTCGGCTTTACTACCCGTACTGCAACGCTTTTTAGAAGAAAAGAGCGCACGCCCGCGTTTGTTTGTACTACATATTATGGGCTCTCACATTTACTTTCCTGAACGCTTAGAGCAATCGGTACATTACAACTATTACAACCGTAACTTTTCGGCTTACTTACAAACGATTGAGCAGACCGACAAGTTCTTACAACGCGTTTACGAGCTTTTAGAAGCACAACATCACCCCTTTTCTATGCTTTACTTTGCCGATCACGGACTGATGACCAAAGACCGATCGTCATCGTTTTTTGCCACTCTTACTCACGGCGATACTCACCCTAACAAAGCCGTTTATCGTATTCCGTTTGCTTTGCTAAGCAGTGACGACAGAGAACACAAGGTAGTAAAAGTTCCTAAATCGGGTTTTTACTTTCTAAAAGGTTATGCCCACTGGTTAGGAATAGATGAGCCAACACTTAGAGGATATGAGTTTTTATCGGCAACACCTGATTCTTTAAAAGTATTCAACCAATATGAAAATGTTCCTCTTGAGAGTTTAGAAGAAGACAATATAATAACTGATAACAAGTGAAAAAGCGCAAGCCCGACGGCTTGTGCTTTTTCACTTGTTTTATTTATCTGTTTACAATGAGTTTTCTTTAGTGAATTTTACAATTTCGGAAATACGTCCGAAGGCAACGCCCACTACTGTATCGGCAGCGCCGTAGTACACCGCTACTTTGTCTTCTTCGATAGAATGCAAGGCAGCACAAGGGAATACCACATTAGGCACATCGCCGGTAGTTTCGTAGAGAGTGGCAGGCGCCAAGAGGTAAGGCTGTGTACGAGCTATTACCTTGCTTGGATTGTTGAGGTCTAACAAAGCAGCGCCCATAGAGTAGCGGAAACCGTTGCAAGTGTTGATCACCCCGTGATAGAACAATAGCCATCCGTCTTTGGTTTTGATAGGCACAGCTCCTGCTCCTATTTTGGTACATTGCCAAGCGCTATCTATAAAAGGTGTTACTTTCATCACGCAGCGGTGTTCACCCCAATATTTCATATCGGGGCTATAGCTGATGAAAATATCGCCGAAAGGTGTATGTCCGTTATCACTTGGGCGGCTAAGCATTGCGTATTTACCGTTGATTTTCTCTGGGAAGAGCACTCCGTTGCGGTTGAAAGGCAAAAAGGCATTCTCGCATTGGAAAAACTCTTTGAAATCAAAAGTATAAGCAATCCCGATAGTAGGGCCACAATAGCCATTACACCAAGTTACCCAATAGCGGTCTTCGATAAACGTTACGCGAGGGTCGTACTTATACTCAGAATGAAGGAAATCAGTATTACCACCTTTCATCACGATAGGTTCGTGGTTGATTTCCCAGTGAATAGCATCTTTACTGAAGCCAGCGAAGATGTTCATTTGTACTGCTTTGTTGTCGCAGCGAAAAACCCCTGCATAGCCGTCGCCAAAAGGCACAACAGCCGAGTTAAAAATACTGTTAGAGGTAGGGATATCATACCTACCGATAATAGGGTTTTCAGAATAACGCCACATTACATCGGTACAACCCGCAGGGCGTTCTTGCCAAGGAATTTTTTGACTCATTATTTTTGTTTTAGTTATTAGTTATTGTTTAGCTTATTAAACTTTTTAAAGTATTCATCTATTTCATTGTGTAGTTCTATACCTACACGCTCAAAGCAATCTAATAAATCCTGATAGGCATTCTCACCTGCAAGAAAATCCCAAAACTCTTGGGCTACTTTTAGCTCGTTATCTAAATCTAACATTCCCGCCATCGTCCAGCGTGAATAAGGTTTAGGTTCATACGGATTGTAAGGTATAGCAATAAGGGTATGTATTTTTCTATTAGGGTTTTCAGCCAATACACAACCTACCCATTCTAATAAAGTGCGTTTAAACTCTTTAAAGCCTCCTTTGTTAGGCTTAGCTGTTTTAATGTCAAACAAGAAAAGTTCACCTGAATGACTTTCTAACCACACATCTACTTTGGTAGGCTTTACAGTGTTCATTTTCCCTTCCTGACACACAGCTCTAATAGCTTCTATTTCTGCTTCCTTATTAGGGTTACCATTTACAGTAAGGTTATCCATAATATCTTGAATAACCCGTTGCGCTTTTTCACTTATCTTATCACCTGCTACCGCTTGTAGTTTAGCCACTTTAAACTGAGATTCAGCTAATGATTTAGCCACAGGCTCAAAAATGCTCGTACCAAAATTGGTATTCAAAGAATGAATAAACGAAAACAGTGCCATACGGTCTTTACCCAATAAGCGTGTATGGAAAGGCATCACCGCAGGCTCAGGGTTATAGTGCTGAAACTTTGTTCTAAGACTATGCCTAAGCGTGTTTTCTACATTAGTTATTTGTTGTGGGGTTAACATTACTTTCTGTATCTAAGTTTATATATTCTTGCAAAAAAGATTTATAATCTTTTGTTATAGGGTTTGAGTATGCAGACTTAGCTCTATTATAATCACATTTTTTGAAAATATCAATTGCTAATTGTATATTTTCTTTAAATAGGGCATTATCACGAATAGTATTCAATAGTTTTTCATAACTATTTATTCTAGTTGAAGCATTCTCTGATTTTACAGAATACTTTTTAATGTTCTTGAGATAATCAGAATTAAAAGGTAAGTCTTCAACCAAGTATCTAAATCCCATAAATATATGATACCTATACTTATTAAATTCTTTATATAGAGCACTATCTTCTGAAATTAGTAACTCTTCCCATTTTTTAGAGATAAGCCCTGCTATATAGTAAGGCAGTGGACTATGTTCCTTTTGAAAAAAATCATCCTTATAATTAGCAACTATTTTTCCTATATTCCCTGCAACTATATGAGGGAGATCAAAGAACATTGCCATAAAACTTTTTAATTGTTCTTTAATTTCTATTATATTAATACGACTAATACTAAGGTTTGAAAATTGGTTAGTTCTTCTCTCATAGTAAAGCTTATCCACTTCACGATGTGAAAAATAAAAATTCTCTAATGTCTTTTGGAATTGTGTAATAGCAAATAATTGTTCCTCTGTGAACATAGATTGACTATTTGTTGTTAGAATAATTTCATCTCTTAGTGTTTCATCTTTTGTTATAACAACTTTTAAAGGAATTAAAACTCTATCAATGTCAGGAATGTTTCTACATTCAAATAAAACATTAGATGTTTGACAACCATTAACCACTTGATAATTATCAAGTATTAAAGTGTTTCCTCTACCTCTATTAGAATCTGCTATTATTGTAACACCATTATTTAAAAGTGAAAATTCGTTGAATTTTCTATCTTCTAAAGTCTTTTTTATTCCTTGATTTATGGGATTTTCAATACCTAAAAAATCTCTTAAATTATCATTAAATAGACTCTTTATTTTTACTTGATTTTCATCCATTATCAAGTTTCTAAATTCAGAAAAAGGAAGAAAACCTATATAGGCTTCTTCAACATTTTGAATATTATTTAATTGTGTCTTATTTTCAAATTTAATTGTAGCACTGAGAGGAGTTATAGCTTTTCGATGAGCATTTATAAGAGTTGTTTTATCTATTAGAGATATATTTACATTAGTAAATAGGCTAAAATTTTTAAGAAGTTTAATCTTTACACCCTTAGTAGCTTCCAAAGTAGTATTATTTTCTTGTTTTACACCAAGAGAAACATAAAAGCAATATAAGTTAAACTCTCTTATATTACCTATTTTTTTACGTAACTCTTTATAAATATCTTTTGAATTTTCTAATTCAGGAATGTTGTAAATTGGATTGTCAGAAAAGAAATCAATTACAACATCTAAAAAATTTCCTAACTCAGCATCACTAAATCCTTCAGTTGTTTTTGTTTGTATAAAAAAAGCATTTACAAACAATCCCATATCTTTGAAATTTTCTATTTCATCACTATTTAAAATTAATTTCTCATTTATACAAAATGCTATTGTATCAATCCCTTTTGCCTTTCCTGTAGAAATTGATTCCAAATCAGATTTTAATATGTTACTATTTACTTCTTGGGATAAAAGTGAAAAAGCAGAAAAATGTTCAAATCTATCAGACTCACTAAGTGAAGAGTCGTTTATTCCTAATTTTTCAGTAAAAGTGTCTAAATATGATTTTGTAATACTATCCATAACTCTTTCTATTTTTCTTTTAAATGAAATATAATCTCAGCGTACGCGTTTTTATCCTTCTCGGTACGGTTGAGTACGGGGCGTTTGTATTGATTTACAATACGCATTCCTGCTCGCTCGGCTATTTCGGGGTATAAGCCGTATTTGTCGTTGGCTACCAAAAATACATCGTAATCATCGGCTAAAAAGCGTTTGCTATTGGTAAGCACCTCAGCAATACCTGCTACATACATACGTTTGGCTTCCTGCCCTTGTCCTTTGTAAAGGGGACCTATCTCTTTATCGTCATTGCGCTCAAAACCAAAAAGATCATAAGCATAAGCGTGTTGCTCGTGATAATCAATCAGCCCTACATAAGGAGGTGATGAGAAAATACCTTTTATCTTCTGCTTTCTTGCTAAAGCAGCAAACTCAGGGTTCTTATGCTCTAATGCCTCAAAGATGTCAATAGTACGACTATCGCCTTGTAAACATTTCTGGTAAGTATTAGTACGCAAATCTTTAAATTGTTGCAAACGTTTGATAGTGTCTTTAGTGTAGGTCTCCCACCATTTCAATATAGAAAAAAGAGGTTTGCACACCTTGCCGTGTTTAGCACAATAGTAAGTGGTAGTTACGGGCTCTATCAGCGTGGCTAAATCGGCGTGAGTGGTGGCGCGACAGCTGCGAATGGTACGGCTTAATATGAGGGTAACAATACGCTTGGTAGCGGGATTAGCTATCTGTTTAATAAGGTTAAACACAAAATCTATCTCCTCGCGTACGTGTTGTATATACCATTTATCTAAAAATGTATCGGCTTTAGCTTGTTTTAGCTGAATGTGATACTTTTCCACAAGTGCCTGATAAATAGGTAAAAACTGTTGTTCTTTTTCAGCACCATATATTTTGCCGTCTATCTCCTTGCGTTGCAAACGGTATTTATAGTCGGGTACGGGGAAGAACTCTTTATTGAAATTATTGAGCGCTTCGGTAAGTTCAGCATCAAAAGCAAGTATGTGTTTTTCTGCTAAAAACTCCTTTAAAGCTTGGGTAATGCGGTGCGTTTCGTTATACACATCTACCAAATCGTAATGCCCTACTTTAGCATTGCCTATGAGAGCATTGAAAGCTGATACGTCTATCCCTATAGCGTGCATTCCTAATTCTGAGGCTTGTACCATAGTAGTACCACTACCCGAAAAAGGGTCGAGGACTATATCACCTGCTTTAAAAAAGACTTCTTTTTTGAAAGCATCAGTATGCCCATCTAAAAAATACTCTACCAATTGCGGAATAAACTTCCCCTTGTAAGGGTGCAAGCGGTGTACGTGCTTAGTAGTTTCTGCTTCTTTATATTGCTCAAACGACAGACTCCAATTGAGGTCATCGCCTAATTTCTCTTTCCACTGTGAGGCGCGATTTCCACCCAAAGCATCGTAATAGGCTTTAAGTTCCTCTTTAGCGATTTGAGTGATGCCATTGTTTTCAAATTTCTTTACTTTACCATACTGTACTAAATAGGAGATATTTGAGGAAGTAACATTCTTCCCCATATATTCCGTTGCCCACAATGAGGCTTGTTGCAATGTAAAGTATTGATTTGTATTTGGCATATTTTTCTAATCCGATGGATATTACTGCCTTTTTGCCTGTCCTACCACGACCTACAACTACACTGTTTTCTTTATCAATTCTGTGATAAACGCTATTTGCTCGTCGTCAAGCTCGGTGTGCATAGGCAGAGAGATGACTTCTTGTACTAATTTATTGGTAACGCCAAAATCAGCTTCGTTATAAGAGCTACGGGTATAGGCTTTTTGGGCGTGCAATGGTATAGGGTAGTAAATACCAAAAGGCACTCCGTTCTCACCAAAAACCTTAGCGAGTTCATCGCGTTTGCCATTGGTAATGCGGAGAGTATATTGGTGGAACACGTGGTCGTTACCTTTTGCGATTACAGGGGTAATGATATGAGGATTGCCTTTAAGAGCTTCGGTATATTTGCGAGCTGCCTCACGACGGCGGGCATTATAATCGTTTAGGTGAGGGAGTTTGGCGCGCAATACTGCTGCTTGTAAAGAGTCGAGACGAGAGTTTACCCCTACTACATCGTGGTGATAACGCACGTACATACCGTGATTTACGATACCGCGAAGAGTGTAAGCCAAGTCATCGTCATTAGTGAAGATAGCTCCTCCGTCGCCGTAGCAACCGAGGTTCTTAGAAGGGAAGAAAGAGGTTGCCCCCACGTGACCGATAGTTCCTACTTTTTGTTTGTGTCCGTCGGCAAAAGTGTAATCGGCACCAATGGCTTGCGCATTGTCTTCAATCACAAAGAGGTTATGTTTTTTAGCCAAAGCCATAATAGCTTCCATATTAGCTGGCTGACCGAACAAATGCACTGGCACTATGGCTTTCGTGCGAGGAGTAATAGCTTTTTCAATTGCTTCGATGTTGATGTCGAAAGTATCGTCGTACACATCTACCAATACAGGGGTGAGTTTCAGTAGGGCAATCACTTCCACAGTTGCAGCGAAAGTAAAATCGGCAGTGATAACTTCATCGCCTTCTTTGAGTCCGAGCCCCATCATTGCTATTTGTAGGGCATCAGTACCATTAGCGCAAGGGATTACGTGTTTTACCCCCATATAGTTTTCCAATTCCTTTTGAAAGGCTTGTACTTGGGGGCCGTTGATAAAAGCGGTGGTGTTGAGTACTTCCTCAAAAGAGGCTTGTACGTCGTTTTTAATTCTTTCATACTGACCTTGTAGGTCAACCATTTGTATTTTTTTCATATGTCGAATATTATTAATCGTTCGTTACAAAAAACTTATCAAATCAAGAAACATTAATCTTGTTTCTTCTCCTTCATCTAATTTCGTTAGAAATTCAAACCCTATCTTTTGATAGAAACTTACTGCTTGTGCATATGCATCAACTGTAATAAGGCGACAAGCCTCATCTTTATTCAAATCTACACAGTGATTGATAATAGTATCAATAATAATTCTTCCTAACCCTTTACCTTTAAAAGTTTTATCAATAGCCAATCTCCCTATTTTTAGAGAAGGAACGTTGTTTAAATGCCGTTTAGGATAGGGTAATAACTCTCTGCGAAATTTGTTATACTGACTTTTTGATGAGAACATCTCTTCTTTGAGTAATAGACTGTCATTCAATAGACTGTAATAACCTAAAGTACGCTCATCATTTTCAATAACAAAAGTGGTGGCAAGTAATTGTTTTCGGTAAGGAACTGCTTCCTCAAAAAGAAACTCATTCAAATCGTCGTCTCCACAATCAAAAGGCTTTATTGTATGTCCTTCTTTAAGCCGAAAAAAAGATAAGCCTTTTAAAAGTTGTGCAAAATCATCTGTTTGCATTATCTCTATCGTCTTTAAAAATTGACTTCAATAGCATAGCATTCTTGCGAACGCTCTCACGTGTAATTCCTTTTTCAGCTAAGCTTCGTCTAAAACCTGCTAATTTTTTGTAGAACTCTATTACATCTTGCCCTTCTAATACAGGTGTTGGTTTTATTTCTCTTGCCATAATACTTAATCCTTAGTTTTTAATCCTTAATAGTTAGTGTTGCTTTGCCACGACTTTTGTCAAAGTCCTAATAGCCCGTCGCACTACGACTACGTAATGCCTACCGCACCACAGTTCTATAGCTATTAAACACAGCCTTCCACAGTGCAAAGATACAAAAATATTTTGAATTATATAAAAATATCCCCTTCTTAACACATAAGGGTTGACTTACCTTCGTAAGCCAACCCTTATGTTATTAAAAAAACTTCTTATTCCTAAAAATATTTCAACTTCTGTGTGAAAATCGTTACACGCTGACCGTTAACCGACATTGTTTTCTTTGTCCAGTTGTTCTTCTTGTCATACACAAACTCATAGGTCTCTGTTTTAGTAATGTTACCATCTTTGTCAAAGTATTTAACCTCCACCTCATTGTTGTTTTTGTCAAAAGCTGAAACAACTCTCTGTTTCAAAGCGTTATCTTTGTCAAACACTTGCTTTTCTACCATATTCCCTTTGGCATCGTAAGTATATACCGTTTTGCTGGTAAGCTCGTCCTTTGTGAATTTAGACTCTTCCGATAATTTCCCCTCAGGAGTATACTTATAAGTAGTTTTATCTTGGCACATTCCTGCTATACAATCCGTGCGTTCTACAAGCTGATTCTGTTCGTTATAAACATTTATTCGGCTCATAAAAATATTCCCGTCGGGCGTCTCTACATCGTGCTTGGTAAGGTTCCCTTTTTCGTCATACTCATACACATTCTTAGAAAGCAACGTGTTCGAATCATCTCTCGAAGCCGACTCTATCATATTCCCGTCTTTGTCATATACATCTACGAATTTAATCGTCATTCCATTTTGCTTCGATTGCATTTTCACAACAGTTCCCTTTTTGTCAAACTGCGAAAAAAGCTCAGAGTTCATCGGTATTTCTTCTCCGTTTTCACCAATTTGAATACCCGATTGCACAACCGTTTTTACTTTCCCTTTCAGCTGAGCACGCTCCCAACCATTCTTTTTCTGACTCTGCCCAAAAGCGACAGTAGTAGCTAATAAGGCAATAGCTATGATTCTTTTCATAATAATGTTCTATTTAAAATAATACTTTTTTGGGGCGCAAAAGTACAAAAGATTTCTAAATGTACCAATACGCCATATCTACCTATTCACCAAAACTATGCCAAAACAAAGTAAAATAAGAATAACAAAACTCCTATTGTTATATTTATAACTAAATAGCCATTATTTGTTTCTCTTTTTAAAGAAATTTTCTATCCTTATTTAACCTCAATTCGATATAATAAAATACTATTTTCAATCACCCGTCGTACTACTTTCAATCACCTGTCGTACTACTTTCAATTGCTTGTCGCGCTACGACCTCACCCCTTTTCCGTCCCTAATTCCCCCTTTGAACGGAAGTCCGCGAGAACGAAGTATGTGTAAAGGGAGAGGTTTGTCATCTTTTCCAGCTTGTCCCCCTTCGGGGGTTCGGGAGCTTACCGAATAAATGATTCGCTACAATTCCCCCTTTGAAGGTAGCCAGCAAGAGATTTTTATCACATTTCCTTCGTCATTCGTCTCTCGTCATTCGTCATTTCTTCCCTTTTCCGTCATACTCCTCCTATTGCCTATGGACTAAGGCCTACCACCTCTTCCCTTTTCTTTCGTCTCGAAACCCCGTTTTCACCATTTTTAGCCTTGTT
>NZ_KB291190.1:15741-25930 GCF_000318255.2 Capnocytophaga sp. oral taxon 380 str. F0488 | reverse complement strand
CCCCACCCATCTTACACCCTTTTTTCATCAAAAATCCTACTTCCCCTCTTCCGAATTACTCCGATATCTTCCGAATCTCTCAACCCTTTCCCATTTGCTAATTTAACTGCCTGTGCGGCTCGCACCTCATTTCCTCATTTCCAAATTTGCTAATTAAAATTTTTTATTTATCTTTGCAAAATAAAAACTCATCAGAAATCCAAGTTTTGTATCACACTTCATTTAATTTACTATTCTACTACTCCTCTGAAAACTCAAAGAGCTCAGAGATATTAATAACCATAAGTAAAAACCATTAAATCATATTACAAATGAAAAAAACATTTATTACTTTTGTTGTGGCAATCGCCACTATCATTGGCGCTAATGCCCAAGAATTTAAAGTAGGTGCTAAAGCGGGCTTTTTGATGTCCAATGTTTCTGACCCTGAAACTTCAGTTTCAGTAGGAGGATTTACAGGAACCGCCAAATTTAGTACTTCTTACAGCCCTGGGTTTCACTTCGGAGCTTTTATCGAATATGGCTTCAACGAACAATTATGGGTAGAAGCTGGTGTTGACTATGCTTTCCAAGGAGCTAATATCAATTCTTTAAGTGGTAGCATCAACAACATTTCGCTTGGAGAATTAGATATTAAGGACGGTAAATTGAAAATCGAGCAGTTCAACATTCCTCTTTGGATTAAATACGACTTCAACGGGTTCCGCCCTAAAATAGGGGTGAACTTAGGTTTTGTGTCAAAAGCTAAAGCCAGCGGTAAAGATAATTCGAATTTTGGTTTAGTAAATGTAGACAATGAACCTTTAACTCTCGACAAGAAATTCGATTTAGGATTAGGCTTTGGTGCTGAATACAACTTCGATTCTGGTTTCTTTTTCGATGCTTCCTTTAATTTAGGTCTTACCGACTTATCGACTAAATCGTATTCAGAAAACGGATATAAACTTCCTACTTTGAATTTCAAAAACCGCGTATTCCAAGTAGGGGTAGGTTACAAGTTCTAGTAGCTTCATAGGAAAAATTTTATAAAAAAGACTGTCTAAAAACCATAGACAGTCTTTTTTACCTCTTATCTCTTACCTCCTTTGCATTTCTACCAAACTTCTTCTTAAAGGCAGTCGAAAAATGCGATATATAATCATACCCACAGGTAAGGGCAATCTCTCCTATACTCTTATCGCTGTGAAGGAGCAGTTGTTGTGCCAACTCCATTTTATAGTCGTATAGATAACCAAAAACAGTAGTGCCAAATACCTCTTTAAAACCATAACACAACTTCTTTTCGTTCACACCTACGGCACGTGCCAATTCAGTTATCGAAGGCGTAACGTCCAACTGAGCCGTAAGGCGGTCGCGCACTTCGTACATCTTCCGCACGTCGGTTTGGGTTTTGCAGTATTGGTATACTTGTAGCTGTTGCTGTTCGTATTGATGTAATTGTAACAAAAAGAGTTCCTGCACTTTTAAGTCGGCATAAGCTCGTGCTGCCTTGCCCAAAAGAGAAGCGTGTTGCAGTTGGTCAAGGGCAGTTTGCATAGCAAAGTCAGTAGGAAGTGATTGTTCAGGCGAAAGAATAAAGTTACCACCCCGCTCATAGCGCTGATACCACGCCATAAAAGTTTCGGGGTATTGGGTAGCTATTTGCGCAAATTGCTCAGCACTGATAGCAACCGTAACCACTTCTATAATATCATCTTTATGCAACAAGTCTTTGCCCAAGCATTCTTCTTTACCAAAAAAGATATTGTGAGTCCCCACCTTACTGATACAATTTCGCCCGTCTATCTGCACCGCCATACCTTTGTGAGTTCGGGTTACAAAATAAAGACGCACTGAAGGAATATCCATACGTCCCTCAAAAGCCACATCTTCTTTCATTTGTGCTTGCCATCGGTAGTAAGTATGATTGCCTAAGGTTTGTTGTTCCAATTGAAACACCCCTATTTGTTCATTCACTCTTTCGTAATAATTTTGTACTTCTTCCTCATTGGTTACCAAAGGTAATGTTATTTCGTTTATCATATTCATCAGTCGTTTTTCACGTTCATCAGCCGTTTGCCGTCAGCACCACCAGCCGGCTACGAACAACTAATCACTAAATTTGCTATTCAGATGTAAAACTTTGCTAAGGAAATTAAACAATCGCACTTCCTTTTTGCTGTATTTTTGCGCTCTGAAATCTATTGTTTAGAACAAAAGTAAATAACATATTTCAAACCACCAAATATTTTAAGTATTAGTTTTTTAGTCGTTAGCAGTTAGCAAGCGATTAAATACTGATTATTAGGTAATTCAACTTTGCCAAAGTTTGAAACGCAAAAACCGATATCTATGTTAAACAAAACTTTTCTTTTACTACTACTCTTCAGTCTTTCTATATCAGCTCAAAACACTGCCGAACTCATTGGTACGGTTACCGATAAAGTAACTCATCACCCTTTAATAGGTGCCGATGTTTACATCAAAGAACTAAACAAAGGCGTGAGCACCGATGCACGCGGTCAATATCGATTGGCACACTTACCCGAAGGGAATTATACCGTGTGGTTTAGTTTCCTCGGTTATCAAACCTTTGGAAAGAAAATCAGTGTGAAAGGACAAGTACGTTCAGATGTATCGCTGAAAGAACAAGCCGAAGAAATAAGCGGAGTAACTGTTTCGGGCAAGAGTATCGCTCACCAAAAGAAAGAGCAGAGTATGCCCGTAACGGTAATTGATATGAGTAACCTGCGAGGTACGGTAAGCAGCGTACAGGATATTCTTCTAAAAACCGTAGGTATCACTTTACGTTCTTCAGGAGGGGTAGGCAGTAGTTCACGTATCTCAGTAAGAGGGTTAGAAGGCAAACGCATAGGCTTTTTTATAGACGAATTGCCCTTAGGTGAGCAAACGGATTATATCGATATCAATGATATCCCCATAGATATGATTGACCGTATTGAGATTTACAAAGGAGTAGTACCAGCACGCTTCGGGGGCTCATCGCTTGGAGGAGCTATCAATATCGTTATTCGCGAATACCCCGATAAATATGCCGACCTCAGTTATGGATATGAAAGTTACAACACCCATAAGGCACAAGGGGTATTCAAACGCAACCTCAAACAGCGTGGATTGGTATTCGGTATCGGTGGGGGCTATACTTCATCGGATAATAACTACACTTTCGATTCTCCTTTTCAAGAAGGATTGCGCATCACCCGCAACCACGATAAGTACCGCAAGCTCATCATTGGCGGGAGCTTCAAAGCAAAGAAATGGTGGTTCGACGAAGTAGAATTAGAACCCGTGTTCGTCAAAACCTATAAGGAAATTCAAGGTATCGAATACGATATACGAGAAGCCCATAGTCAGTCGTTAATGACGGGGCTCTCTAATAAACTCGAGAAAGATAATTTCCTTACAGAAGGCTTAAACCTCGATATGTTCAACGGATTGGTACTTACCAAAATGAACTTCATCGACAAAGCCACCCGTCGCTATGAGTGGGACGGTAGCTCCTACCCTACCCCTTCGCGTTATGGCGGTGAGGCAGGTTATAACTACCCATCGGACTCTGACGATAAAAAGCTCACTTTTATTAATAAAACCAATTTGGAGTATATTCTTACTGAACGCCATTCGCTGAATATCAACAGTGTGTTTTCTATGGCAAACGGTACGCCCAAAGACGACTTAAAGACCCTGAGTCTGGGTAAGCAAGTGAATTTCGATTCGCAAATGCGCAGTTGGATAAGCGGACTTACATACGACTTCCGTACGCTTAACGACGTGTTTTTGAACTCGCTCACAGTACGTCATTATATGTATACTATGCACACCCAAATGGCGCCACTCTTTGTCCCCGGCAAGTACGATGTAGATGTAAGCAAGAGCGATTTTGGGGTGAATAATGCGATGCGTTACCGCTTCCTGCCTTCGCTAATGGGGAAACTCTCTGCTGGTTATGAGGTGCGTATTCCTTCGGAAACGGAACTCTTAGGCGATGGTATAGCCGTAATCCCTAGTCCTGATTTATTGCCAGAGCGTAACCTCAGCGCTAACCTCGGTTTCCTGTTCGACCTTACAGGCAAGCACCCTACCAATGCTCAGATAGAAATGAACTTCTTCTATATGTATTTGCAAGATATGATACGTTATACTGCCGGACTCATAGGGGCACAATACCAGAATTTTGGTGAGATGCGTACTCTTGGGGTAGAGTTTGAAGCCAAAGCCGATGTATTGCCTTCGCTTTATCTATACGGCAACACTACTTATCAAGACCTGCGCGATACACGTGCTTACGAGCCAGAAAGCACCGTGCCTAACCCTACTAAAAACAAACGTATGCCTAATATACCATACTTAATGGCAAATGCAGGCTTGGAGTTCCACCGCGAGAACCTCTTTGGTGGCACGGGGCAAAACACACGCCTTTTTGCCGATGTGGCTTTTGTGGAAGAATATTACTATGATTTTGAAATGACGCAATTGCAGAAACGACGCATTCCGCGCAGTACAACTATTGATATAGGTTTTGAGCACAGTTTTTTAAATAATAAGGTATTCCTCTCGGGGAAAGTGCGGAATATAACGAATGAAAAGACCTTATCAGAATTTAACCGCCCATTAATGGGAATCAATGGAGGGGTGAAGCTAAGAGTAATATTCTAACTCCTCCTCGTCCGAACTAAAAATATACTTTAACTATACTTTCAGTGGGTCTACAGTGGCTCTACAGTGGGTCTACAGTGGGTCTACAATAAATTAAAAGCGAATCTAAAGCGAATTTAAAGCGTAGGACGAAAATTTTACAAACCAATTCTGATTGGCTGGCTATAAAAAGTGAAGCAAAAGATGAAAAACAATTATATATGAAAAAAAGATTTATTTTAGGCTTAATAGCCTCACTTATTACTTTTTTCGGTGATATGCTATTGGGGTACATTCAGGTAGAAAACCCTCAAAAATCACTGATGAACTTCTCACTTACCTTACCCCTATCGCGCATTATGTGGGGAGGATTCTTAGGTGTGATAGGTATCCCTCTGCAGTGCATAGGGTATTGGCAAATTTACAAGTTGATGAAAGAAGGTAGTGAAACGCTCTCAAAGCTTTACAAAGTAGGTATCTGGGGGTGGCTGGTAATGGCAGCTTGTGGGGTGCACCTTAATTGTGCTGTGGTGATGCTTATCTACAAACAGCTTTACCCCACCGATGCAACCTTAGCTCACAATATAGCTACTACCTTTTCTAATAATGTATTAGTGCCTTGCTATTACATTTTTATCGTCTTTTTCCTACTGATGAACATCTCACAGTTCATAGCTTTTGTAAGGAAAAAGACCGTTTATCCTCGCGTAGCAGCCCTTTTCAATATGTTTATAGGTATTGGCATCATTCATCTTATAGCCTATTTGTTGCCAGATTCGGCTATTAAAAACGGATTGAATGTTTCGGCTATCAGCTTGGGTAATGCCCTGATGTTTATAGGGTTGCTTTTTTTTAAAGGTCAGACAAGTCTAACAACTAATAATAATAACTAAAAACTAATTTTATGTATTCAAAAGTATTTTTAACTGTGTGCTCTTTAGCACTTCTCACGGTGGGTTGCAAGAAAGACGACAACCCTACCCCCGCTCCCATACCACCAAGCAATGTGGTTTATACAGGTGATTTCTTATTAGAAACTTCTGTCAAAAACCCCGATGGTATGAGTGGTAGTTCTTATCTTCAAATCTTTCATAAAATGGCGGGAGGTATCGCTATTGATAACTCCAAAGCTGAGCAAGTAGAGTTTGGCTCTTCGGTACAAGTAGAAGGGAAAAGTGTTTATCTTTTCGACACTATGAAAGGTGTCGGCGGTATCACCCAATATACTTACGACTCTACTACCAAAAAGCTCACCAAAGGAGCAAATCTCGCAGGGCTTTCTAATTCGATGGTAGGTCATCTCGAAAAAGTAAGTGCTACCAAAGCCTATGTACCTATGTACACACAAGGAGTCGTGTGGATTATCAACCCACAGACAATGCAAAAAACAGGAGAAATCAATCTCGCCCAATACGCTCACGGCGATACCAGTCCTGATCCTGCTATGGGTATTATTCGCGATGGCAAGTATTACCTATGTCTTAACCAAATCAACCCTGGAGCAGGTTGGCAACCTTACGCCGACTACCAACAGTGTGATGTGGCTATTATCGACCCTCAAACTGATGTGGTAGAGAAAGTAGTTTCCGAAACCACTACTAAACTCACTTTCCCCACTCGCCCTATGGCACAATGTAAAGGAATGCTCTTTACCAATGAAGCAGGTGACCTTTATATAGCTACCGCAGGTTATTTTGGATATTCCAAAGACAATACTAAGTGCGGTTTCCTCTGTATTCCTAAAGGCAAGACTGAATTTGACAGTAGTAAATCGTGGGATATCTCTACTACTCCTATTGCAGGCACTAATTATAAGCCTGCTAGCGTGTACAACTGTTTGTATATAGGCAATGGTAAAGCAGTAGCTTATGTAGGTATAATAGAACTTAACGGAGCAAACCCCTACACCGCTAAAAACGCTATGGCAGTACTCATAAATTTCAACAACAAATCTATCAGCCAGATAAGGGGCGTTCCGCTTACAGACGGACATAGTATTCTCATTACCAAACTGAAAGATAGAGTACTCTTTGGCGCTTTCGGTACCGATAAAAGAGGTTTATTCGATTTCAATCCTGCTACTGAAACCGTAGAACAAGTTCTTAGCACTACTGGAAACCCTGCGTTCTTTCACGAGTTCTAATTTTTAGAATCAGACCTGTCGAACGAGTCGAACAGGTCTGATTCTAACCTCTAACATCTATGAACAAAATACCCGAAACAATGCTCATTACTTTATGGGCAAAAGCTACTGAAAATAAAGAACCTCAACCGCTGTTACGCGATGAGAAGGCTGCTGAGATTATAAACAAAATAGACTATGATTTTAGCCGGTTCAAGAAAGGTAAATTCTCCCAAGCAGGCGTGTGTGTACGCGCTCACCTGATAGACGAAGAAACACGTGCTTTTATAGAGCAACACCCCGATGCAGTAATAATACAATTGGGTACGGGTCTTGATGCTCGTTATGAGCGTTTGGGTTGTCCGGAACTTACCCATTGGTATGACCTCGATTTGCCTGAGGTAATTGCTATCCGGCGTCAGTTTTTTGAGGAGAGTGAAAGACGTAGTTTTTTAGAAATGTCTCTCTTTAATACTGAATGGATAGAGAAAGTAAAAGCTCACCACAAACCGATACTCATTATTGTTGAGGGGGTGCTGATGTATTTCCCTCCGTTTGAGGTAAAAGATTTTATGATACATCTCTGTGAAGCATTTACTGAAGCTACTATTCTTTTTGATATGCTCGCTTATGCCTTAGTAGGGCACGCTAAGAACCACGATACACTAAAAGCAATGGATAAAGACAGGCGCCCTGAATTTCAATGGAGCGAAAAGTATAGCGAGGCGATGGAGCAGTGGCACCCTAAGTTGCACGTGGCGAAAGAGTTTTTTATGAGTAAGTACGACCAAGGGCGCTACCCTTTTATCTTTCGTATGCTATATAAGATTCCGTATTTTTATAGACGATTTAACCAGAGAGTGGTGAGATTAGAGATAAGGTAAATAACATAATAAATATTTGATATATAACGTTTTAAATAATATATAGAAAATAAAAGTAGTAAAAAAATTAGGAGATTAAATAATTATTATTACTTTTGTGCTTTCAAAACAGAAATTTTAGTTATATACCTTATTTTAATAAATATAAATGAGAACAATACAATTTAGAGAAGCCGTTTGCGAAGCGATGAGTGAAGAAATGCGTCGCGACGAGTCTATTTATTTGATGGGTGAAGAGGTAGCCGAATATAATGGCGCATACAAAGCCTCTAAAGGAATGCTCGATGAATTTGGGCCTAAACGTATTATTGATACCCCTATCTCTGAAGGTGGTTTTGCAGGTATCTCAGTAGGGGCTGCGATGAATGGTAACCGTCCTATTGTAGAGTTTATGACCTTCAACTTTTCATTAGTAGCGATTGACCAAATCATTAACAACGCGGCTAAAATGCGCCAGATGTCAGGAGGTCAGTTTAATATTCCTATCGTATTTCGTGGTCCTACCGCTTCTGCTGGTCAGTTAGCGGCTACCCACTCTCAAGCCTTTGAGAACTGGTATGCTAACTGCCCTGGATTGAAAGTAGTAGTTCCTTCTACACCTTACGATGCAAAAGGACTCTTGAAGTCGGCTATCCGTGATAACGACCCTGTTATCTTTATGGAATCTGAGCAAATGTACGGCGATAAAGGTGAAGTGCCAGAAGAAGAATACACTATTCCATTAGGCGTTGCCGATATTAAGCGTGCGGGTACTGATGTAACTATCGTTTCTTTCGGTAAAATTATTAAAGAAGCGCATAAAGCTGCTGATATTTTAGCCAAAGAAGGTATTGAGTGTGAAATCATCGACTTGCGTACTGTACGTCCGCTTGACTTTGACACTGTATTCGCTTCGGTTAAGAAAACTAATCGCTTAGTGATTTTGGAAGAAGCGTGGCCTTTTGCCAGTGTGTCTTCTGAAATTACTTATCAAGTACAAGAGCACATCTTCGATTATCTCGATGCGCCTGTACAACGCATTACTACCACTGATACGCCAGCACCATTCTCTTCAGAACTTTTGAAAGAGTTTTTGCCAAATGCTGACGACGTAGTAAAAGCGGTAAAAAAAGTACTTTATAAATAAGAATTTGCTATCATTTTTATTTTTTTAAAAGTTATATTTTATTTTTTAGTCTTCACGATTTTTCCTCATCGTGAAGACTTTTTTTCGTTTAAGAGCGTTAATCTTTTGTTAAACTTTTGATAGGAAAGCAAAAGAATAAAAGTTATGTTTGTAACACAAATTAACGTCTTCATTGTTTATGAACTATTAAAATGATGCCAAATAAGCTCATTATAAGGGCGTTGTTTTAACATATTATTGATTTCTGAAAGAAAAGAAAAAGATACAAAGGTGGTTTATATAACTTGTAAGAATTAAGAATTTTTCAGTATCTTTGTGCGAAATTAGGAGGGGAATTATATATGCCATTAGAGAGCACCATAAAAGTAGATAAAAAAACCACCTTGTACATTTGGGAGGTAAGGGAGGAGCTTGCTGTGTTGGAAGAAGAAACTCCTCTTACTCCTGAACAAAAGGAGAGTTACAATGCTATTAGCAATGAGAGGGCTAAAAAGAACTTTTTAGCCACGCGTTTATTGCTAACTCAGTTAGGACACGCCCCCAATTCTTTGCATTACAATGCTTACGGGAAGCCTTTTTTAAAAGGAAAAGATTTTATTTCGATTAGTCATTCGTTTGATAAAGTTGTGGTGATGATAAGTAATAAACCTGTGGGGGTGGATATTGAGAAGAAACGAGAGAAAATATTGCGTATTGCACATAAATTCACTCAATGGAATTATCGCTCAGCGAATTACTCGATTCACAACATCATTCAGAAACTTACAATGACGTGGTGTGCCAAAGAAGTAGGTTTTAAAATTCATAACAAACCTACACTTACCCTAAACGATGTGAGGGTAAAAGACTTTTTCCCTAATGACAAGGAGACGGATATTAAGATAGGAAACACTATGTATAAGGTCTTTTTTATTTTGATAGAAGATTTTGTTTTAGGATATTGCAAAGCTAATAAATAAACATTTTGGTTATACACAGGAACAAATGGTAGATTTTGTAGTTGTACAAAGTTTGCCATTTGTTTTTTTATGTTAATGAATGTGGGTTGGGCGTAAATGTCAGAATTAGAAAAATGAGAAAATTTGGAAATGAGAAAATTTGGAAATGAGAAAATGGAGTGTGAGGTTGAGTTAGAGGAATGAGGCTGTGCCTCAGAAATTAAACAAAATTTAAACAAAATCAAGGCTACGCCTTGTAAACCAGCGGAGGTATTGTCTGTTTAATCAACTTTGGCAAAGGTGCGAGCCGCACAGGCAGTGTGAGCCACACGGGCGGGAGAAAATTAGCAGATTAGCAAATGTGGAAATTAGGAAATTAGAAAATGAGTAGTGATAAAAATCGTTTTTTGACAGGTCTGACTTGTAGGATAAATCGGACTGGTTAGAATTTTCGGAAGGAAACGGAGAAGTTCGGAAGAGGGGA
>NZ_KB291190.1:0-15721 GCF_000318255.2 Capnocytophaga sp. oral taxon 380 str. F0488 | reverse complement strand
CTCCGCTCTCGCGGACTTCCTTCAAAGGGGGAATTGTAGCGATGGAAAAGGGAAGAAATGACGAGGAACGAATGACGAATGACGGAGGAAATGTGGGGGGGAGTGTAATACAAACATCCCCCTAACCCCCTTCAAAGGGGGAATGTAGGGACGGAAAGTCGGAGGTAATGTGGGGAAAATATCCTTCTATACACACTTTCGGCTATTGATAGTCACGTACTCGGCTAATGTTATTTTAAGAGGTTTTTGGGGGATTTTTGGAGATTGCTTCTTTGAGTATAGGGAGGGCACTTTTCTCAATCAGCTGAGAAGCGGTGAGGAGGGTGATTACTTTATGAGGTTTAAGCATCTCTAAGAAAGATGCAAAAGCGGGGTTTGCCAAGAGTTCTTGGGTATAATCTGCTTTGAAATCTTCGAATTTACCGTCTTGATGATAACGTTTGCGCAAAACTGTGGAGGGAGCTACCTCTTTCGCCCAAAAATCTAAATGAAGCGCTTCTTTTTTGATGCCACGAGGCCAAAGCCTATCGGCTAAGATACGAAAGCCGTCCTCAGGGCTTTCTGCTTCGTATACGCGTTTTAATTGTATTTTCATAGTAACAAGACCATTGCAAAAAATATACCAATTAGGATTTAATGATTAGTGATTAATGGTTAATGATTAATGATTAAGAAGCGGAGAAGGGCTGGTTGTAAGCAGTAGGAGTATTGTAAGCGGTATGCTTTAAGGATTAAAACCTACCCTTAAATCCTAAGGCTTTGGCTTTACTAAGCGCAACTTTGGCTTCTGCCTCGCGCCCAAGTTCGTTGTAGAGCAAATACAAATCGTAATAGATTTGGGCGTTTTTGGGTTCGTACTTCAAGGCTTCGTTTAAGAAGCTTTCTGCCTTGTCGTTTTGGGCTTTGCCACTGTAAAGAACAGCGAGGTTTAGGCGAATGTAGTTCAGCTGTTTGTCTTTCAGCAGAGCGCGCTCGTAGAAACGAATGGCGTTATCGGTATCGTTTATCTTCACAAAATAGTCGCCTGCCGTAGCACTTCCTAATGGAAAATCGGACTGTGAGAGCACAAACTCCTTATACTCTTGATGCGCTTGTTCAAATCCATTATAGACCCTGCAAGCCTCTAATCCTTTTTGGGTGAGCAAGGCATTTGCGGCGAGCATACGCACCGCCTTCACCTTATCGGTAAGTAAGGGCAACAAATCATTTTCATAGAGATTCAGAGGATATTCGCTAATAGCCACCACGGCACGATAACGCGTTTGTGGGTCGGGATTGTGGAGTTCTTTTTTAACAAGCGCAAAGCTCTTTTCAGAGGGGTGATTGCCCAGATAGTGAATGGCTCCCGCACGCACAATGGCGGGGGTTGTTTTGTCTTCTAACAGACTACTGAGTGCGGTGATATTTCCTTTACTTCCTTTAATAAGATTTTCGGCGAAATGCGGTTTGCGCTGTTTGCCGTACCACTTGGCAACAGCCTCGGCTGCCCACCCAGCGGTTTTATCGGTATGACAAGCATTGCAAGCGTTGGGTGTGCCGTACTGAGCAGACAAATCGGGACGAGGGACGTAGAAATTGTGGTCGTGGCGCACATCGTTGCCCATATAAGTGCGAGTAGGCATATGGCATACACGGCAATCGGTTCCGGCTGGGTCACCTTTGTGGAAAGTGTGTGCCTGAGAAGCGTACTTAGGCGCGTGACACTGCAAACACACTTTGCTACCTTCGGCTTTCAGCTTGCCTGTGTGAGGCGAATGGCAAGAGGTACAGCGCACGTTTTGGTGATACATTTTGCTTTGCAAGAAAGACGAATATTTATAGTTTTCACCTGATACTTGTCCGTCAGGAAAATAGAGGTCGGTTACAGGCACTTCGGGCAGATATTCGTCCATTACCTCTGTTACCATAGCGTGGTGCTGGGTTACCTCTCCCCTACGTGTATGGCAAGGCATACAGGCATTGAGTTCTTGGGTTTGCGAGGCAAGGACAAACGTGCGAGTTTTCCCCTTACTCTCGGCGTGCGTTTTAGCCCCTCCGTGGCAGGATTCACAACTTACGGTGAGTTCGCTATAAGTAGTGTGATAGGAGTCGGTATAAGGGTTGAGGTTTTTTTGCAGGTTGGTGCTATGGCAAGAGGCGCACATTAGGTTCCAATTCTGTCCTGCTTGCGTCCAATGCAGGTAATCATCGGGGAGAATTACCTCGCCTGCGTATTGGTGAAACCACTTGTTTTGACGGCTATCCCACGACTGACGGAAGACTTGCTTTTTGCCGTTAGGAAAATCGGTAATATACTGTTGTAGGGGGTAATAACCAAAGGTATACAATACCTCGTAATCTTTGTAAGACCCGTCTTCGCTTTGTGTATGAATAAAAAATTTGCCATCGCGCTTGAAGAAACGAGAAGTGATGCCATCGGCGGTGTAGGTAGCGTTATTGAAATTGCCGAGTACGGTGCTATCGTTAGCGATTTGCATTGCCTTGTAATGGTCGGAGAGCGTCCATTCATTATACTCTTTTAGGTGACACTGCTTGCAGGAAGCCGAACCTATGTAGTCCTGAGGAGTTTCTTTATTAATATCATCTACGGAGGTATACGTCTCCTGATTAGTAGTTTTGAAGAATAGAAAGACAATGCCCGCAAGGCATAATAGAACAGCAAGAGCTATCAATAGTTTTTTCGACATAAAGAAACATTTAGGCGGTTTTCTTACAGCGGGGCAAAGGTACAAAAACAATATTTAATATACAACGGATAAGACGGTTAAAAATTCTAATAAAAGAGTCCTAAAACATTAAAAATTAACAAATGTATTTACTTGTATTAAAAACTCTTGTACTATTGAAACCTTTTTACTACTTTTGCGCAAAATTAAATATAGATGACAAAACTGAGATTGTTGTACTCTTGGGCCCTCTTCTTGCTGGTAATTTTTAGTGTTACAGCACAGAACATAGAGGTTTCAGGTACTGTAAAAGATGAAAAAGGAGAGCCTTTATTAGGTGTATTGGTATTAATTAAGGGTACCCAGCACGGTGCCGCTACCGATATGGACGGGAATTATACTATCCAAACCAAAGTGGGAGAAACGTTGAGTTTTTCGATTTTAGGAATGAAGACAGTAGAGAGAAAAATAACCGCCTCCACCAAACGATTAGACATAGTTCTTAAAGAAGATGTACAAGAACTTGAAGAGATGGTGGTTACCGGCTATGGAGCTCCTAAGCTTGCCAGCCGCACCGTTGCACAAGTGGCACAAGTGCAAGGTAAAGATGTGAGTGCCGCTCCGGTAGCCAGCGTATCCGATGCCTTACAAGGACGATTAGCAGGGGTAGTGGTAACCAGCGATTCAGGTCGCCCTGGTAGCAATAGCGATATCCTTATCCACGGGTATAACAACTTCCAAGGCGCACTACGAGGTGAAAGAACCCAAGAACCTCTTTATATAATGGACGGAATAGCCGTAAGCAGTAGTGTGATGAGCAGGTTCAACCCTAATGATATCGAGAGTATTACGGTACTTAAAGACGCGGCTTCTACCTCTATCTACGGAGCACGTGCCGCCAATGGGGTGATACTTATCACTACCAAAAAAGGGCGTAATAACGAGCGTACAAGCGTAACCATCAGTCACCAACTCGGCTTTACAGCGCTTACCAACGCTAGCCGTAAGTTTTTTGACGATATGATGACCCCACGCGAGTATATGGACTTTTGGATAGAAAAAAATCCTGAAGCAGTAAACTTGGCTGTAGGTAAGTTCAGTTCAAGCAAGGATGTAGCGAGACAGTCAGCAGATAAAATTTTAGCCGATAATCCTTACAATACCCGTTGGGATAAGGTTTTCTTTAGAGATTTTGTACCATTGATACGTACTGATGTCTCTATTTCAGGAGGTACTAATAATAGTACTTATTATTTGTCGTTTGGGCACTTCAGCCAAGAGGGTTCTACAGCACCTCGCAGCGATTACCGTCGTTATACTGTCAATGGTAGTATCAATACCCAAATTACTAAATGGTTAAAAACAGGCTTCTCATTTGCAGCAGGACATACCGAGCGCGAAGGAGGCTCAACCCTCAATACACCTAAGGTGATAGCTTTGCCACTTTACAGTCCTACTTACGAAGATGGTCGTCGCAAAAACTATATCCCTGGAATCACCAGTCGTTCAGCTGGTTTCTACCACCCCGACTACTATGCCGAAACACACCCTAGCAACTCTTTCTCCGATGACTTCTTGCCTTCGGGATTCGTCTCTATAGAGCCTATTAAAAACCTCATATTCAAAACACAAGGAGGGATACAATACGGGTATGGCGAATCAGAACTAAAAGAGTTACCTTCGTTTATAGATTATAAGTTTTTCGATGACCCTAATCCTTACACTTCAGTGTCTAACAGTCGTACACTCAGAAAAACAATTACTAACACGTTAGAATATCGCTTCCTGTTAGGAGAAAGCAGAAAACATAGCTTCAATGTGTTATTAGGACAAGAGTCGGTTGAAAATAGCAGTAAACAATTAGATGCTACTACTTTCGGACAACCTTCAGAAGGGCTAACAATGCTCCGACACGGTAGTAAAGATAAAAGAATAGAAGACCAAAAGACTGTAAGTACTTTCAATTCTTATTTCGGAAGAGTGGAATACTCTTATAACACTCGTTATTTCGTAGACCTATCAATGCGCCGTGATGGTTCGTCAGCTTTTGGTAAGAACAACCACTACGGTAACTTCTGGGCAATAGGAGCGATGTGGAAACTCAAACAAGAGAACTTTTTGAAAGATGTAAAATGGCTTTCAGACCTCAATTTGCGTTTCAGTACAGGGCTTTCAGGAAATGCTTTAGGAGGCTACAAACATATCACTACCATAAAACCAGATAATTTCTATCAAGGTAAAACAGCTTATACAGTAGGTAGCTTGGGTAATCCTGATCTACGTTGGGAAGAGCAACGCAAAACAACTGTAGGGCTTAATATTGTGATTGATAGAGGTACTTCTTTCAATATAGAATACTACGACCGCGAGACTTACGATATGATTTCAAGTCGTGAGCTCAATAGTACTTCAGGGCAAAATCAATTCTTTGACAATGCAGGGGGTATGCGCAACCGTGGGATAGACTTCACTTTCTCATCAGTAGTGTATAGAAGTAAAAATGAAGACCTGAGCATTCGTCCTTACTTTAACGTAAACTATAACAAGCAAGAAATAACCGCTCTTTTTGGCAATAAAACCTCTAATGTGGTTCCTTCTTCTGAAATAGGGTATAAATTAGGTCGTGCCCTTGAATGGGCTGCCGTTATCCCCAAAGGCGTAAACCCTACTACCGGACAAATGGAGTATTACATACCAGGCGATGACCGTATGGAGCAAGTAACTGATGATAATAGAGTAACAACTACTTACGACTCTAGTAAGTTAGGACAAACCACAGGCAAGAAAATGCAAGCCCCTATCAATGGTGGATTCGGCTGGAATATCAGCTATAAAACATTCTCGCTCGATATGGCATTCTCTTTTTCGTTGGAAAAATATAAGTGGAACTACGATATGAAGTACACCGAAAATCCTGACCAGTTTGGTGATCACAACCTAAGTAGAAAAATATTAGACTATTGGAAAAAACCAGGTGATAACACCCGCCACCCTAAGATAAACACTACCACTTTCGTAAATTCATCGGATGCGCGTATGATACAAGACGCCTCATTTATGCGTTTGAAAAATATTACCCTTAGCTATAGCCTCCCAAAAGAAGTTATCAAACAATTGAATTTCTTTGAAGGAGTACGCTTATATGCTACCGCCCGCAATATCTTTACGCTTACCAAATACGAAGGTGCAGACCCTGAGTACAATAATGCTATTTCATCAGGTGGCTATCCTCCTTCTCGTCAATTTACCTTAGGAGTAGATGTTAATTTTTAAAAATGTAAAACAATGAAAAAGATTTATAAAATAATAATTTTAGTAGTAGCTCCTCTGTTCTTTACCGGCTGTTTCAACCTCGACCAACAACCTTATGAAGATTTGAGCCAAGCTAACTCTTTTAAAACCGTACAAGATGCTCAATTTTGGGTGAATGGTATGTATGGTAAGTTGCGTACAAACATATACGGAAGTGCGATGTATGCTACCGACTTGCAAGCCGATTTCCTGAATATGGCCTTAAGAGACGGTACTAACGAAACGATTACAAACTTTCAAAACTGGACGTTGTTTACTGTCAATAATGCAGCTACAGCAACTATTTGGCAACGCTATTGGGGGGCAATACAAAATATAAATATAGGTTTAGAGGGGATTCCTACTATTACTATTCCCCAAGAAAATTACCGCACCGATGCGGCACAAATAAAGCACAATATGGGCGAATTGTATTTGGCACGTGCTTATTACTACACCTATCTGCTTACGCATTATTGCCCTACCGACGAGGCTTCAGCTTATGGATTGCCTTTGCTAAGCGGGCCTACTATCAACAATTTTCCTAACAGAAGTACAGTAGGTCAGACGTATGATTTTATTTTAGCTGATATAGCGCAAGCAGAAACCCGTCTCAGCGATGTAACAGGCTCATTAGGGGCAGAGAAGTTTACTAAAGATGCAGTGGCAGCACTCAAAGCGCGAGTATTGCTTTATAGAGGCAAATGGGCAGAGGCTTATGCCGCAGCTACTTCTATCATTGGCAGTCGTTATAGCTTAGTAACTAGCAGTAGTGATTTAGAAAAAGTATGGAAAGATGATGATACTGCAGAGAGTATTGTACAGCTCTATGCTAAATATGATATAGGGAATACCGCCGAATTACCTTCAGCTAACGATGTCTATTTAGGATACCAAAGAGAATGGAACTACAGATTGCGTAGATTTGAGATAAAGTATTTGCCAAAAGCAATACCTACTCAAGATTTCGTAAATTTGTATAACGACAACGACTACCGTAAGTCTATTTATATCAAAAAACTTTTTGCTAACTATGGTAGTGCTACTTTCACCGATTTGTATTTGGTAAATAAATACCCCGATAACCCTTTGCTAAAACAAACAGAAAACGGCTATTCTACTTATATGCACCGTCCTAAAGTGTTCCGTATTGCCGAAATATACCTAATAGCTGCTGAAGCTGCTTATAAGAACGGCGATCAAACTAATGCTAAAACCTATTTAGACAGATTGCGCACCGCTCGTGGTATTGGTAGTGTAACCTATACCGACCTTTGGGCAGAGATTCAAAACGAACGCAACCGCGAACTTGCTTTCGAGGGCTTCCGTATGGCAGATATCAAGCGTTGGAATTTGGGCGTAGTACGTGGTACTCCTCAGAACCTCAGTGCTATTGTTTCAGACCCTGCTGACCAGTATTACCAGCTTAATATCCCTGCGGGGAATTATAAAATGGTTTGGCCACTTCCTCCAAGTGACATTCTCTATGAACAAGGTAGAGCCAACTGGCAACAAAACCCAGGTTGGTAAAACAATGATTAATTGCTAATACAATAAAGAGATTTCAAACATATTTGAAATAAAAAAGCGGTCTTAGTAGACCGCTTTTTTATTATCATTAATCTTAACTATTATCTCCAAAAGTAGTAGGCTACTACTGATATAAAGATAATACAAAGAATATTCAATACAAAACCTGCTTTTATCATATCGCGTTGACTTACCTTGCCCGTGCCGTAAGCTATGGCATTAGGAGGCGTAGCTACAGGCAACATAAAGGCACAAGAGGCTCCTATACCTATAATAAGCGAAAGACCCAAAGGATTAACTCCTAAGTTTTCGGCTACTGAGATGAAGATAGGCACTAAGAGAGCTGCACTGGCGGTATTGCTGGTAAATTCAGTTAAGAAAATGATGAAGGTGGCTACCATAAGTCCTATTACAAAATAGTTGCTATCAGCGATGAGAAACTGCACAGAGTCTACCAATGCCTTACTTGCCCCCGATTGTGTAAGGATAACGCTTAGTGAGAGTCCACCTCCGAAGAGCATTAGCACACCCCAATCGGTGTTTTCTTGTATTTGTTTCCATTCGGCTACACCAAAGAAACATACAAACACGGCAGCAATCATTGCTACCACTGCATCAAAGTCTTTGATTTTTTCGATACTTAAAAAAGAAGTGAGCGTTTCGTTGATTACATCACTAAATATCCAACAAAGGGCTGTGATAAGGAAGATGAGAATGGTGAGATACTGCTTGCCATTAAGCTTATCTACTGCACCTTCAGTAGAGGTAATTTTAATGTTAAGTTTTGGGCGGAAGACTACGTACAACGTACCAATCATCAAAGGCATTAAACCTAAGACTGTAGGCATACCATAGCGTAACCATTCTGAGAATGTGATATTCAGTTGAGAGGCGACAATGGCATTCGGTGGACTACCTACCAAGGTACCCATACCTCCTATACTCGCACTATAAGCAACCCCGAGTATCACAAAAGCATACGTACCTTTATTACTTTCGTAGTCGATGTTTTTGAGCAAGCCAATTGCCAAAGGGATAATCATTGCGGCAGTAGCTGTATTGCTGATACCCATAGAGAGCAAAGCAGTAGCCAAAAAGAGGAAGAATACCGCTAACAGGAAATTTCCTCTGGCTATAGCAATCACCTTATGAGCGATGTACTTGTCAAGCTTTTGTACGCTCAGGGCAGTAGCAATAGCGAAACCTCCAAAGAATAGGAAGATTGTAGGGTTTGCAAAAGCTTGTAGGGCACTTTTGGTACTCTCTAAGCCCAAGAGTATTGCCAATACAGGAACTAAGAGTGCTGTAACGGTAATGTGTATGGCTTCGGTAAGCCACAAGATAGCGACAAAGGCAAGGAGTGCCAAGCCTTTATTAGTAGGCTCTTCATAAGGAAGCAAGCCATAGAGTAAAAAGCCTACCGCCAATGCGATGGCTATAATCACGGAACGTTTGATGTAATTGGTCAGCATATATTAGGGTTTTTGTTATTAGCAAAGCACGTAAGCAATTTACGGTTTTATCTTCACCGCATATTTCTTTTCCGAAACAATTACAATCCCTTTTTGGAGCAAAAGATTATTCGGCAAACTTATCTGTTCGCCTTCTGTTGTTTTCAAAAGAGTATAGAAAGATTTTATATCGATTATTTTAGCCTCGATAGGATAATCTTTATCTAAAATCTTAATCGTATCACCTATTCTAAACGGAGAAGAGAAAAACACGATAATCCCCGCTGTAATATTGCTCAAAATCGACCATTGGGCAAAAAATGCTACCCCTATTACGGTAAGTATCGAAGTAACAAAAAGGAATAGCTGTTCGGTTTTTATTCCCCAAATAGAGACAATGGTAAGGATAGCTAACGCATAAATAAAATAGTCTATATACTTCTTTACTAAATGAGTACGACTCTCTACGAACTCCGCTTTTTTTCCAAACTTATTGATGATGGAGTTCACCAAGTAACGCAAAGCAATAAAGACCACCAATGTAATGGCAGTAGCAATAATTTGATATAGGTAGTCTTGTATATAGTTCATATAACTTTACTTCGCGATATTCACAGCACGAGTTTCACGTATTACCGTTACTTTCACTTGACCTGGGTAGGTCATATCGGTTTGGATTTTTTGCGATAAGTTGAATGATAGTTCTGCGGCTTTATCGTCGGTTACTCTTTCGCTTTCTACGATTACACGCAACTCACGACCTGCTTGGATTGCATAGGCTTTCTTCACACCTTGGAAAGTGAAAGCAGCATCTTCGAGGTCTTTAAGGCGTTGTATATACGAATCGAGTACTTGACGGCGTGCTCCTGGACGAGCTCCACTAATAGCATCGCATACTTGTACGATAGGCGAAAGCAAGGAGGTCATCTCAATCTCGTCGTGGTGTGCCCCAATAGCGTTGCACACTTCGGGTTTTTCGCCATATTTCTCTGCCCATTCCATACCGAGGAGAGCGTGAGGAGTCTCACTTTCTATCTGTGGTACTTTACCGATGTCGTGCAAGAGTCCGGCGCGTTTGGCGAGTTTAGGATTTAAGCCTAATTCGGCTGCCATTACTCCGCAAAGCTTAGCTACCTCGCGTGAGTGTTGCAAGAGGTTCTGACCATAAGAAGAACGGTATTTCATACGTCCTACACATTTTACTAACTCGGGGTGCAATCCGTGGATACCGAGGTCAATCACGGTGCGTTTACCTATTTCTACAATTTCTTCTTCTATCTGTTTAGTAGTTTTTTCTACGACTTCCTCAATGCGTGCAGGGTGGATACGCCCGTCGGTTACGAGCTTGTGCAAAGAAAGACGTGCGATTTCGCGACGTACCGAGTCGAAGCAAGAGAGGATAATCGCTTCGGGGGTATCGTCTACAATGATTTCGACCCCAGTAGCTGCTTCGAGGGCACGGATATTGCGACCTTCACGACCGATGATACGACCTTTCACCTCGTCAGACTCGAGATTAAATACCGATACGCAATTGTCTACTGCTTCCTCAGTGCCTATACGCTGAATGGTGTTGATGATGATTTTGCGCGCTTCTTGGTGAGCGGTGAGCTTGGCTTCCTCAATGGTATTTTGGATATAAGCCATCGCGTCGGCTTGGGCTTCACTGCGCAATGAATCGGTGAGTAGTTTCTTAGCTTCTTCGGCAGACAAGCCTGAAATAACCTCTAATTGTTGTACCTGACTTTTGTGTAGGCGGTCTATTTCTTCTTGTTTTTTGTCGAGAGTTTGCAAGCGAAAGTCGGCTTCTTCTGTTTTCTTTTCCAACTCATCTTTTAGGCGCTTATTTTGTGCCAATTCATTAGACACTTGCGACTCTTTATCGCGTATACGCTTCTCAGCCTCTGCCATTTTTTTATCTTTGGCGGAGATTGTTTTTTCGTGTTCAGCTTTTAGTTCAAGGAACTTCTCTTTTGCTTGGAATATCTTGTCTTTTTTGATATTTTCAGCTTCGGCTTTAGCGTTTTTCAGAAGAACGTCGGCTTCATTCTTAGCGTTGAAAATGATTTTAGAGGCGTTCTTCTTTTCCAGCGATTTGGCGATAGCGAACCCTATGAAAAGGGCAATGATAAAAACTGCAATACTTATAATAACTGTACTATCCATCTTTGTTGTTTAAAAAATAAAATATTGATATAAAAAATGCCTATATTGATTAATATGTTTCACGTAAAACTCTGAAAAACAGGTTTAGGGATACTCAGTGGGGCAAGTATCCGGCAACTGAAGACCGGCACGCTTTAGCCGCTGTAACTCTCCCTTTTGTGAAATGTTAATGTTGAGTTTACCGAAAGGACAATCAATATAGGCAGTAAGTTTTCTATGTAAAGGAACGTGTTTTAACCTATTTGGTTTAAGGCGTTGTACACCTGTGCTAAGGTTTCTTTGAGGGATTCATCTTCGTGCGTTTCGTTGAGTTTAGCTTGTTCTATTTCTCTTGCCAAAGCGATAGCGCACATTGCTAAGCCATCTTGTTTATCGCGCAGTTCATAAACGGTTTCAAAATCTTGAATCATATCGTTTATCTTTTTAGCGGCTTTTCTAAATCCCTCTTCCTGTTGTGGAGCAATGGTTAAAGGGTATAACCTATCGGCTACCGAAAGTTTAATTCTCAATCCGTCCTGTTCCATTGCTATTGTTTAGTAAGCTGAGTGATACACGCATCGATTTCGCGAATGAGCGTATTGAGCTTCAATTTGGTTTCTCTTTTATTATCTTTACTGCCTAATATACGGTTGGCTATGGCGAGTGTTTCGTTCTTCTCTTTCAGTGTAGTGATAGTGCTTTCCAGCGACTGTTTCTCACTGCGAAGTTCTTCAATGGTTTGTTTTAGCTTGCCATTTTCTTCCCTAAGACTATTGAATTTGCTCTGTAAGACAATGGCTTTCTCTTCTAATAACGCTACCAACTTTTTTAAATCACTCATCAAACAGCGAACTTTGTATATTTGGGGCAAAAATACGCTTTCTTTTTAAAAAAAGCAATTTTTTTAGAAAATAAATGAAACTGAGAAATGTAAGATTTTCATAATCAACATAAAAAAGGACTTTTAAGTTTTAAAGAAAGTCATACCTCAGCGTTGTTATAAATAAAAATCACTTGATTGTATTACAAGTTGATGATTTTCTTTGCTTAATTTTAACAAAGGGTTGAATTAACTTATTGATTATAAACCTCCCCCTTTTACACATACCCAGCTTTCGCTGGCTTCCTCAAAGAGATAACCTCCCCCCAGCCCCCTCCAAAGGGGGAGATGTGATGCAAAAGCGACTATGAAATTGTAAATCAGAGACAATCATTTCTCAAACATTGATTCACATTATAAATTAACATTTTCTTTATTTTGCTGTTTCGCTAATAGGTAATTTACCGCAGTAGCAGCAGCGTGTAACCCAAAAGCGGCTGGCATAAAGCTAATGGTACCATAGAAAGACTTTTTATAGTCGAGACCTTCGGTGCGTTGCATAGAGTCCTTGGAAACAATTTCGGAAGAGAATACGGCTTTTATACCTGAGTGAATACGCTCGTTTTTGAGCCGTTTGCGAATAAACTTTGCCAACGGACAGTTATACGTTTTCATCAGGTCGGTTACTTTTATTTGGGAAACATCGGTAGCACCTCCGGCGCCCATACAACTCACGAGCTTTACGTGTTTGCGTTTAGCTGCAAGAATAAGGTTCAGCTTAGGGGTAATACTATCGATACAGTCGATGACATAATCGAAGTCGGGTGTTACGATTTCCCAAGCACGCTCAGGGGTGAGGAATTCGTGAATGACGGTGAGTTTCAGCTCGGGGTTGATATCCAAAAGACGTGCTCTCATCACTTCGGTTTTGGCTTGCCCTATCGTAGAATGAAGGGCGGGCAACTGGCGGTTGATATTAGAGAGGGAAACGGTATCAGCATCGACAATAGTGAGAGCTCCTACGCCTGCACGAGTTACAAATTCGGCAGCATAAGAGCCTACGCCCCCTAAGCCTGCAATGAGGATATGGGCATTTTGCAGAGTGGTAATGCCTTGTTGTTTAATTAAAAGCTCTGTACGTTCTAACCAATGATTATTCATATTTAAAAAAAGCCCCATCGCAAAGGAAGGGGCTTATAATTCGCTTTTATAGTGCCGATAACAGTGCTTGTCTGCAAGGACACTTTCTACTTAAATAATTCAGAATGACTTCCAAGTCTCATCAAATAGATTACTTTTTCTTCATTATCTTGTATCCATATAATAAGAAAATCTCCTTCTATATGGCATTCTAAACAGTCTTTATATTGCCCTTTTAGATAATGAGGTTTCATTTCATTAGGAATGCCTTCTACTCCTTTTCTCTGTAAAATATCAATTACACTAAGAACTTTTTCTATCTTCTTAGAGCTTTTGCTATATCTTTTTTTGTCTTTTTTGAAAGCTACAGTTGCTACAACATCAAAAATTATTTCTTCTTCTTCAAAGCTGTTCATCATCTATATCTTTAAAAAGCTGTCTAACGTCTTTATACCTTTTCATAAGGTGACCTTTTTCTTTCACTTCCTGAAAAGCTTTCTGTGTTTCCTCGTTAGGAATAGCTGTTTCAATAGGATATGTTTTTTTTCCTTCTTTTTTACTCAAAAGAACTGTTTTTACTTTGAACTTTTCGAACAAACTTAAGAAAGTAGGGAAATCAGCTTCATTGATAGTTGCTTGTAATGTGATTGTATTCATAATACTACTATTTTTTGGCAAAAGTATAAAATCTTTTTTATTTAACAAAGTATTATTTACTTCTTCAAAAAAAGCCTGTCTGAGAGGCTCTGTTTTGTGAAGGCGATTTGCCAATCGCCCCTACAATATAACTAAAAGCAATTGATTATAATTAACTTTGCCAAAGGTACGAGTCATACCTTTGGCAAAGTGTAGCGACGCAAATGCGATTTAAATCTTCTTTACTCTTCTTTCGTGGCGACCGCCTTCAAAAGGGGTGTTGAGAAAGGTATTGGCTATATCTACGGCTTGCTCAATGGCGGTAAAGCGGGCGGGAATGCTCAGTACATTGGCATTGTTATGGGCACGGGCAAGAGCAGAGAGCTCTTTTGTCCAGCAAACGGCACAGCGGATGTGAGGGTGCTTATTGGCGGTCATTGCAATGCCGTTACCACTACCGCAAATCACAATACCAAGGTCGGCTTTGTTTTCTTCTAAGGCTTTGGCTACGGCGTGACCAAAATCGGGGTAGTCTACACTTTCAGAAGTATCGGTGCCGTAGTTGAGTACTTCTATTCCTTTACTTTCCAAAAAAGCTACAATGGCTTTTTTATAATCGACTCCTGCGTGGTCGTTTCCTATGGCTATTTTCATTTTTTATAGTTAATTTTATCGTTATTTGTTTTTTATATATTGTTTATAAGCTTCACGTAGAGCATCGGCTTGGGTTTTATTGGGGCTTTGGGTGTACATATCGTCAAAATATGCAAAAGATACTACTTTGGTTACTTTGGGAATGGAGAAGGCGGTAGTGAGTTGTTGTTTGACTCTATCGAAAGTAGCGGGATGAAAAGGTACCTGACCATTAGGAGAGGCAAAAGTTTCGAGGTCTGACCAAAATACTCCTTTATAGTTTTTGTTTTCCTGAAATAGTCCGCGCTCAGCCGCTTGGTAGTACTCAGCAAGGCGGTTGAGGGTTACGTGTTGTGCCCCTACCCCATCTTGTAACATAATGATTTCTAAATTACTCTTAGCGAGTTCAGCCATAAAGTGTTGCAACTGTTCGGGAGACGAAAGTGCACTATTCCAAAAGGCAGCAATTGAAACGGGTTTGTTATTCAGCTGGTGCAAACGATTAGAGATGCGGTCGATAAATTTCTCTCTGAAAAGAGCTATCTTATCATCGGTATTATAAGCATAAGGCTCAGGTTCGTGTGGAATATACCACCCTTTGAAGGCTGGGTGAGTACCAAACTGGCGTTGGATATCTTCAGCAATAGCAATACAATAATTGGCTTGAGTTTGTAGCCACGACGCATCGGTTTGATGTTGCCAATAACTTTCATCAAAGAGCAAGCCTATGTGCACTTCTATGCCTTTACGCTGAGCTGAGGCGAGGATTCGTTGTAGGGTAGGTTTAATTTTGGTGGTAGTAAAGTTATTGTTTGAATCGAACCAAGTGAGGTTATTAGAAGGATTTATATATCCTATGTATTGTACGATGAGGGTGTTCATACCCAAGTCTTTAATTTCGCCTAAAAAATTGTCCCATTGAGCCTCGCTCCAATCGCCTTTGTTAAAAAGCTGTATGAAGGTACCTGTAAGTATCTTTTTATCGGAAGGGGAAGGGGTAGGCGGATTAGGTTGTGGATTGGGCTGCGGGTTAGGTTGCGGGTTAGGGTTGGGTTGTGGAGTGGGGACAATAGGGTTGTTGGGGTTGGGGGTTGGTTCATCGGAGTTGCTTTTGCTACAAGAGACTGATAGCAAAGCACCAAAAATGGTGAGGAATAAAATTAATTTTTTCATCTTATTTAATATTTTTTGCAAAGGTAGGAAGTAATTAGGAAATGAGCAAATTGGAAAATGAGCAAATTGGAAAATTAGAGAATTAGAAAATTAGAGAATTGGAAAATTGGAAAATTGGAAAATGAGAGAATTAGAAAATGAGGAGGGGTTGAGGGGTTCGGAAGATATCGGAAAGAAACGGAAGGAGGAGTTGAAGTGAAAAGTAAAAAATGAGCTATAAGATGGGTGGGGTTAGC
>NZ_KB291189.1:46733-57643 GCF_000318255.2 Capnocytophaga sp. oral taxon 380 str. F0488 | reverse complement strand
ACGAACAAATGACGGTGCGAGCCGCACGGGCAGATAAATAAATAACGAAGGAAGGGCAAACAAATGACGAAGAAATGATGAAGGATAATGGAGGGAAGCTTAAGGATTGATTATTGCAGATTTAAAGGAGGTATGTTAACTTCATACTTATATATTTATGCTGTTTTAAACTTGATATCATTATAACAAAAGGAATGAAAATCATTACATTAACTACTGATTTTGGTTTACGAGATTACTCGGTGGGAGCTGTAAAGGGTGCTATTTATAGTAAGTGCCCCGAAGCTTGCGTGGTAGATATCTCGCATTTGATATCACCTTTTGATGTGTTTCAAGCTGCCTTCATCTTAAAGAATGCTTACGTACATTACCCAAAAGGAAGTATACATATCATAGGGGTAGATGCGGAGCGCACTCCTGAGAAAAGGCATATGGTAATGAAACTGAACGGGCATTATTTTATCGGGGCTGATAACGGTATTTTTCATCTTTTAGCAGAAGATAAAAAGAACGCTGAACTGTACGAAATAAAAGGGAAACAAAGCACTGAACTTTTTCCTACGCTGTATTCATTCCCTTTGATTGCCCAGAAAATATATGAAAATATCCCTCTTAACAAAATAGGCAAGAAAACCGATACGTATTTAGAGGCTACTCATTTTAAACCAGAGATATCTGCTGATAAACGTTTCGTTTACGGTACGATTATTTATATTGACCACTATGGCAATGCGGTAAGCAATATCAGTAGGAAATTATTTGAAGAAATAAGGCAGGATAGAGCTTTTGAGGTTATCTTTAATATGTATACCTTCAAAAAGATTTATAACCAATACAGCGAATTTATTGATTTTAGTGTTCCTCTTGACCTTCGCGCTCCCGATGGAAAACGAATGCTTCTGTTTAACGACCTCGACTATTTGCAGTGTAGTGTTTACAAAAGTGATACTCATACGGTAGGGGGAGCTTCTTCTTTATTAGATATCAATTACCTTGATAGAGTGAGCGTTCACTTCATTTAATAGCAAATAAAACAACCCAATGAAGAATGAGAAAAAAGTGAATGAAGGTAAAAATATGGAAACTTTTTTTGTTTATTAAGTTTTTTGTTATACCTTTGCCCCCGATTTAGAACACTTAATACAGTAATTTAAGAAAAATGAAAAAAATAATTACTACAGTTATCATAATAGTCCTTGTAGGATTAATGGGATTCCGCCTATATTCTAACAAACAGAAAAATGCTGAAGAGGTGGCTATTGTAGCCCAAAAAGAAGCCCAAGTAGCCGTACGTGCTGCCAAAGTAACAGAAGAAAAAGTAGCCGACCTTTTTACGGCTAACGGTACTTTTGTAGCCGAACAAGACCTGAATGTATCTTCAGAAGTAGGAGGACAAGTCATAAAAATTTATGTAAAAGAGGGTGATTTTGTGAGAGCAGGACAAGTATTGGCGCAAACAAAAGCCGACAGAACTAATGTGCAGTTAGACAATGCCAAAGCGGTACTCGAAACTGCAAAATCGGATTTAAAGCGCTTTGAAAGTGCTTATCAAACAGGAGGAGTTACCGCTCAACAATTGGAACAAGCGCGCTTGCAACTCAAAAACGCCCAAGCGAACTACAATTCGGCAGCTATTGTATCGGGTGATACAGCGGTACGTAGTAAAATCAACGGGATTGTAACTAGCAAAGAGGTAGAAGAAGGAACTCTTGTAAGTGCCGGACAGACGTTATTCAACGTGGTAAATATCGACAATTTGAAGTTGAAAATTACCGTAGATGAAAGTCAAGTAGGAGAACTAAAAGTGGGTGAAGTCATCAAAATAAAACCTAGTACTTCCTCAGAATTAGTAGACGGAAAGATTACTTTTATCGCACCGAAATCTAATGGAGCTCTCAAATTCCCCGTAGAAATATTGGTAGCCAACAAAGACAAAAAGCTAAAAGCGGGAATGTATGCGACTGCACAGTTCGGCAGTGGTAATGATGAGGTTACAGCTCTTGTGGTACCTCATTCTGCTTTCGTGGGTAGTGTGAGCCAAAATAAAATTTTCAAAATAGTAAGTAGCAAAAATGCTAAAGGTCAGGAGGTGCTTAAAGCTGAAATGGCAAATGTGAAAAGCGGTCGCAACTTTGGTGATAAGGTAGAAATCATTAGCGGACTTACTCGCGGTGAAGAAGTGATTACCAGTGGACAAATTAATATAGATAACGGAACAGCTGTGAAAATAGTAGAGTAACTTACTATTTATCTTAATATTTGAATCTCTCCGTCTGTATCAAACCTAATCAGACGTGAGGGATTTTTTATTTGGGTATCGTCTTGACGGTAAGGTACTACATAATCAGATTGCGCAATAATTTGGGGGTTAATGAGTTGGTAATACAAAGGTGTTGACTCTCCACTGATATTAGCAGAGGTAGAGACTATGGGTTTGCCAAAATCGGCAATCATCTGTTGGCAGAACGCATCTTGCACGACCCTAATGGCTACTGTATTATCAGCAGCTATCACATTCTTAGCCAAATGCAAAGGGTGACTATAAATAATAGTGGTAGGTTCTTGCAAGGTTTGAAGATAAGCGAGCACCTTAGGAGGTATATCTGTTACGTAGTGCTGTAACATCTCTGTATCACTCACTAAAATGATGAGGCTTTTGCTCTCACTGCGTTGTTTTATTTGGAAAATCTTAGCTACCGCTTCAGGATTTGTGGCATCACAACCCAAGCCCCAAATGGTATCGGTGGGGTATAGAATTATCTTTCCTGCCTTTAATATTTCAGTTATCAGATGGTTATTTGCCATTAGTTTTGTAATTTTGCCCGCAAATATATGTAAAAAATGTATACCTCCATCATATCATTCTTTAAAAGTTTTTCTTTCTTCAAAGGGTGCCTCAAAACTATTGCGGTGCTTATTCCCTTAGGGTTGGGCTATTGCTTTGACCTAATGGATATTGGTATACCTATAGCTTTGAGTATTGTTGCGATTTCGCCCAGCGATATTCCAGGGAATCAAAAACACCTCTATGGTGGTCTTTTCATAGCAACATTACTAGCAACTATCAGTTCTACTTTGGTAAACCTCACGGCTCCTTACGAGTACTTATTACTGCCTACTATATTTCTACTCACCTTCGGAAACGCTTATATTTCGTTATACGGACATCGCGCTACAATGGTAGCTTTCGCGGGATTATTTGAGATAGCCTCTACTTTAGCCCACTTGCAAACAGGGTGGGGTATTGTTTTGTACAGTGGTTGTGTGTTATTAGGAGGTTTGTGGTACAGTGTATTAGTGTATATATTCCTAAAAATACGTCCGCGTTTGTACAGTGAACAGCTATTAGGGAAGTGCTTTGCTCTTACGGCAGAGTTTTTTTCGGTAAGAGCTGACTTACTCATCGCCAAAGACAGAAGCGAAGGACTCAAAAAGCTCATCAACCTGCAAACAAGCCTTAATGAAAAATATGAAAAGCTCCGTGAAGCCGTACTTGATTCACGGAGCAAATCAGGTAAAACCGACTACCTGCAACGCCAATTTTTGATGTTTATAGAGCTAGTGGATATCTTCGAATTAGCTTTAGCCAACCCCGTACAATATGAGAAAGTGGACAAGGCTTTTGCCGAGCATCGTGAATATTTACAAACTTATGTAGATTTCCTCAAAGAGCTATCGAGACAGCTACAACAAATGTCCGAATACATTGGGTCACGCAAAAAGATACAATTAGACAACTGTTTAAAAGACTTATTAACGCAAACCAAAGAGAAGAACGAAGCCTTGAAAGCACTTTCAGAAGTATCGGAAGAAGATAAAGAACGCGCTTTGCTGTTGCGAAATTTTTATATTTATATAGAAAGTCAATATCATTCTATTGAAAATATCCGACATATTTTTGAGAACTATTATAGCAACGATGCAGGGGTACGCGATGAGAGTACTTATCGCAAGTTTGTGAGTTACCAAAACTACTCGTGGCGACGGCTCAAAGACCATATATCTTTAAAATCTACCTTTTTTAGGCACGCAATGCGTCTATCTATAGTGGTATTTTTGGGTTACCTCATAGGTGATATATTCCCTATCAACAATGCCTACTGGATTATCCTTACCATCTTCATTATTATGCGCCCTGGTTTTGGGATTACCCAAGAGCGCTCACTCAGCAGGGTTTATGGCACTATGATTGGTGGGGTTGCCTCGTTTGCAGTAATTTACCTACTCCCCTACCCTAGCTTGTACCTCTATGTCGCTATTTTGTGTATGCCTATTGCTTTTGGGTTGATTCAGGAGAACTATATGTACGCCTCTATATTCATCACTATCAGTGCGATATTTATTTTTGCACTGATTACACCTAATGTTTACAGCCTTATTTATGACCGCCTATTGGATACCGTTATAGGTGTTGGGCTATCGTTTGCAGGGAATTATCTCATTTTGCCCACGTGGGAACACAATACTTATAGGGAAGCGGTCACCAAATCAGTAAAAGCTAATATCGGTTACTTACAGCAAGTAAAGGAGATTTTTAACACCGGAGAAGGGATTACCACTGCCTATAAAGTATCGCGCAAAGAAGCTGTGTTAGCACTCTCAAACCTAAATACTACCTTCCAACGAATGTTACAAGAGCCGAAGTTTATGCAGTATAAAAATCCATCAGTATACGGGATTATCGTGATACAGCAAGCCTTCTTAGCCTCTGTGGCTTCGTTTGGCATTAGGTTGAACAGCAAGAAAGTAACCTTCCCTAAAGCGGTATTTAACGAGGCAATTGAGAGTCTTATAGCAGCCTTGCAACACTGTTTGACGTTACTTGTTGAACCTACGGCTACTCCTCAAACTGATTATAAAACGCCTATTGAACAATTCAATCAGTCCATTAGAGAAATAATAGACACTCCTCAAAATACAGATACCTCTTCACCTATCTCAATGCGAGAGACACAATTCTATGGAGAACAGTTCAACTATCTGTTTGGATTATCGAAGAACTTAGAACAAGCTATTCGGTCTATCAATACGTAATAAAAACTAAGGCGTCACCAAATTGATGACGCCTTAGTTTTTATTATTTATCTTATAATTATAATTGTTCTACAAATATCACCGTTACGGGAATAGTTACTAACCAAAAGCCTTTAAGTAAAGTTTCGAGGTTGTTGAAAACTTCTAACATAAGTATAGTATTTTAAGATAAAAGGCAATATCTCTTAGCGAATTGTTTTGGGGTCTACCCCCATATTCACAATAGCTTGGCGAATATCAGCAAAAGTTTTGAGATTAGCCTTCCCTTTTACCAATTCGTAGTTGGTTCCTTTTTTAAGATAATTAATCAAGCTAGTCTGTCCTCCAAAGTAAGAAGGTTTAACTTGGTCAATAGAAGTACCATTTTTAAGTGCTGTGAAGAACATACTATATTGGTTCGCACGTTCCTCTATCTCTCTTCTACCTTGGTTAAATTCAAACATTACCACACTCCAATCATTGCCTTCCAAACGCTTTAAATTCATTTTCACTCTATCTACAACTTCTTCAGAACAAGCCTGTGAATTAAAGCGTTTCATATCTGTAACAAAGGTTTCTGTAAGCGATACATTTTTAGCGATAGGTCGAGTAGTATTCTCTCCTCGTTTCACTGTTTTAGGATCACGTGGCTCACTTATAGTTACAGGTCTTTCAGTATTGTGAGAAGGAGTAACTGTTTTAGGTGTTCTTCCTACCGTAGTTTCATTTCTATTAACAACAGTTGCTTCAGGTTTGGTAGCAGGTTGCTCTTCTCTCTTAGGTCTTTCTACAGCCACTTCCACTTGGTCACGCGCTTTACTTTCTCTAATTATTCTTTGCAAATCTGTTTGATAAGACTTCAATTCAGAACTACCTCCTTTTAAATAAGGACGCAAAAGGCTATCTACTTGTTCACTATTATAAGCAGAATAATCAAAATCCTTTAAGAAATTTTCCCATACGGCTTTTTCAAACTCAGGTCGTAATTTATCTGTAAGGAAATTGCGCTTTTGGGCTTCTGCTATAAAAAGACTTCCCTTAGGGTCTGCGTGAGTTTCTTTCCAATTATTCACATCCAAAAGAAATGCCATTGCAGGTGAAATCAAATCTATTTTAAGAGTATCTTTGCTATTTGCTTCCACCATTTTAGCTAACTTATTGAGTTGTTCTTCACTTAATAACAAGGTGTCTTTCCCCTCTTCTTTGAAGCTAACAACCAATTTTGTCTCAACGATAGGCAAGCTCTTTTTTAACCTAATATAAGAATCCTCAATCTCGTAAGTGCGCTCATCTATATTGGTTAAGAAGTGCATTTCGTCTATTTCACTCTCCGAATTGATTGCTACATAAGCCTTCACAGGATTTTTAAGCATCGGGAAAATAAACCAATAGCCTACACCTACTAATATTAAAACAAAAGCAACAGCCGAAGCAATCTTTATCCAAAACGCACGAGACTTAGTGTTCATCTCTATCGCTTCGCCTCGTTCAGTGGTAGCAACCCCTCTGTTTACTACTGATAAACCATTAGAAAACTCAGGACTCTCTGAGGCAATCATTTGTGGATTGTAAGCACCTTTAGCTCTATCAAAATTAACCTCTCCGCTCTTCGATATACTAATAACTCTTCCTGTATCTTGATTTTCAAACTCAAAATGGTATAAGTTCTCAGGTAAAACAATCTCTACAGGCGAATCACTGCGCAAGTTTTTACTGAATACAATACCGTTGATTTTTAGAGATACTGAAGTTATAGTGCTCGAAATAATCGTAAACTGATACTTCTCAAAAGGTACTGATAAGGCCACCCTATCATCTACCATATAGTTACTCTTGAAAACAATACCATTGTAACTAAGGTTGAATACATTACGTGCCTCATCTCCTTTTAGTAAAAAGTAATATCCCTTTGTATTAGAGTATAGCTTAGCTTTAAAAGTCGTACTCTCTAATGATAAGAACGAAATGTATTTCTCAAATTCTCGTTGAGGAGTTTCCACGTACACTTTAAACTCTTTTGGAGCAAAAGGAATTAAATCAAAAGTATAATTATTTTGTACTTTCTTGATATAACCTCTTTTTATCGCTTTCTTAATCGTATCGTGATAAGAGAACATCTCGTGGTATCTCGATTTTTCAAGAAGTACTTCAATAGTATCATCGTCCGAGAAGACTTCGTTCATATAGGTAGCTCCCACGTCTTTACCATTCTTCATAAAAGCTAATATCTTAATATTAGCATTAGAAGGCACAAACCGAGAAGCTCCACTACTTCCTCCTGCATTGGTTGTTTGGAAAGTAGATGTACTTGTTCTAGGTATTGCGTATTCTGGAAAGAGAAAGTCAATACTATAAGCTCGAGGGTCTTCCACAAATTCTTTGCGCAAGAACACAAGGTCTTGGTATTTCTCAAACTCAGGACGGTAAGGCATATTGAAGTATTTATCTACCTCATAAATATCCATATAAGGGAAAACCTTAGGCATATAGCTTTGGTCTAATGCAAAAGAAGCCGTTACTGGTTCCTCTACCAACTGCTTTTCATACCCTCTCAGAAGATTAAAATATGGGAATATATCCTCTTTTTCATTGAGTAACGGAATATTGTTCTCGTAATTGATATGCTCTGCAAAGTACATATCCATTAACAAGTTCAATACTTGTCGTACCCCTCTCCATTGTAAAAAATGTGGTATATACAATGAAATGGCTATATACACACCGCTTTGTCCATTCACTTCTTTTGAGGAACGGTATTGTGTGTATATCTTGTAACTATTGCTAAACTGCAATGTGTAAAAATCTACACGCGGGGTGTGTATGCGTATAAAGGCACTGATATCTTTCAATCTGTCCTTTACTTCTTGCAGCTGAAAGTTAACTCCTTGTGAGGCTAACACCTTGCATCCCTGCTTGTAACCCCATATTGTTAGACCTATTGTATTAATTTTGGATTCCATAGTATTTTTTGAGATTCTGCTAAAATTGGTACAAAAGTACACATTATTTTTAATATACAAAAATTTTATTGTAAAAAAAATACCTACAAAGGTAAATTTCCCTTATAGGTATCAAAAATTATAATTGATATGAACTATTTAAATCCTTATAATTTATTAGTTTCCAGCAGGTTGCTCAGTAGCAATTTCCGCTTTGGGCTCTTCAGCCTTTTCTGCAGGTTTTGTCTCTACTTTTGCTACTTCTGCTACAATTTCAAATGGAAAATCAACAATTACTTCACGGTGTAAACGGATAGAAGCATTGTATTTCCCAGCACGTTTGAGAGTGTTACCAGCGATAGAAATAAATTTCTTATCAATATCGTGACCCGCTTTGGCTAATTCTTGTGCCAAATCACCATTATTAATTGACCCAAAAAGCTTATCTCCAGCACCTACTTTGGCAATAATTTTTACCACCAATGACGAAAGTGCTTGAGCTGTTTTCTTAGCCTCATCAATAATATGTTGCTCTTTGTAAGCTTTCTGTTTTAAATTTTCAGCTAATACCTTTTTTGCTGAGGGAGTAGCCAAAATTGCAAATCCTTGCGGAATGAGGTAATTACGTCCGTAGCCGTTCTTTACTGTAACGACATCGTCCTTAAAACCTAAATTATGTACGTCTTGTTTTAGTATAATTTCCATAGTTTCTACTCCTGTTATTATTTTAATAAATCGGCTACATAAGGCATTAATGCCAAGTGGCGTGCTCTCTTCACAGCGGTAGCCACCTTGCGTTGGAACTTCAATGAAGTACCTGTAAGACGACGAGGTAACAACTTACCTTGTTCGTTTACAAACTTCAAGAGGAAGTCAGCATCTTTGTAATCAATGTATTTAATACCTGATTTTTTAAAACGACAATATTTCTTTTGTTTTGAAGTGTCGATGTTTAGCGGAGTAAGATATTTGATATCTCCTTTTTTTTGTTCTACTGCCATTTTCTTACGCTTTTTTAGTGTTTAACTTTGCTCTTCTCTTTTCAGCCCACTCAATGGCGTGCTTGTCTAATTTCACAGTCAAGTAACGCATCACGCGCTCATCACGACGGAATTCCAATTCAAAAGCATCAATTACTTCACCAGCTACTTTAAACTCGAAGAGGTGGTAAAATCCGCTTTTCTTGTTCTGGATTGGGTAAGCTAATTTCTTCAAGCCCCAATTCTCTTTTGCTACAAATTCTGCACCCCTTGAAGTAAGAAAATTCTCAAACTTTTCTACTGCTTCCTTTATCTGTGTATCAGATAAAACGGGATTCAAAATGAAAACAGTTTCGTATTGATTCATAAATAAAATGATTAATTTTTAATTCGAGGTGCAAAAGTACTACAATTATTTTACCTGACCAAATAATCTGCAATATTTTTTACAAAATAATGCCCAAATACCTGACAATGAACAATTATCACAGCTCTCTCACCTTTCTTAAAATCTATATTAAACCTTCTTGTATCAAATTATGCAAGTGTATAATCCCCTCGTATTGCCCTTCACGCGTTACCAATAACTGCGTAATTTTATTCTTCTCCATTAGGTGTAACGCATCAATAGCCAAACTCTCCAAGTCAATCGTCTTAGGGTTAGCACTCATTATATCTTTAGCCACCAACCCTTTTATACTATCCGTTTTACTGAGCATTCTGCGGATATCCCCATCAGTCACTACCCCCACAATTCGTCCATTATCAATCACAGCAGCTACCCCCAACATTTTTTCCGATATTTCCACAATCACCTTCTTAATATCAGTATCCGGAGCCACTTCAGGTTTTTGGTTGTGCACTACAATGTCAGCCACTTTCAAATACAAACGTTTCCCTAATGCTCCACCGGGGTGATATTTAGCAAAATCACTGCTACCAAAATGCTTCATTTCAAGCAAACACACCGCTAAGGCATCACCTAAAACCAACTGAGCGGTAGTGCTAGTCGTCGGAGCTAAGTTATTAGGGCAAGCCTCTTTCTCTACGTGAGCGTAAAGCACACTATCAGCCTGTTGGGCTAAAACCGAATTTCTGTTAGAAGTAATCGCTATCAATTTGTTATTACCGCGTTTGAGCAATGGTACCAATACTTTTATTTCGGGCGTATTACCACTTTTTGAAATGCATATCACCACATCGTCCTGTTGTATGATGCCCAAGTCACCGTGAATCGCATCAGCAGCGTGCATAAAGATAGCAGGCGTACCAGTAGAATTCATTGTTGCCACTATTTTATTAGCAATAATAGCACTCTTCCCGATACCCGTAATCACCACACGCCCCTTCGATTGCAGTATATACTCCATCGATTTAGTAAAATCGTCATCTATATAGTCTACTAATTTAGCAACTGCCTGAGCTTCTTCACTGATAGTTTGTTTGGCAATGGTTATAATTTCTTCTGTTTTCATTCTCAATAAATTGTTTTGCGTGAGGCAAAAGTAATACTTTTTTTGTTCATATAAAAACACCATTCGCTTTTTTGCTTTTTAACAAACATCTTTTCTATACAATTAAAACGCTTTATTCACTCCCTCTTTGCAGTACTCTCTTGGCTAAAAAGAACTGTTTGCCGTACTACGACCTTCTGTATAAGATGAAATCTTGAATAGCCATTTTACAAGGCACATCCTTGATTTTGTTTTAAATTTGAAATCAATTTTGCTCAATTTCTGAGGTACAGCCTCACATCTCTACTTCAAACTCACATTATCTACTATCCCCACATACTTTGCCAACGTTTGAGATTTTGGCGAAGTTGAAATCACCTTCGCCCTCCTATCCACTTTTCACTTTAAACCTTTCGTTTCTTCACTCTTTACCCTTCGCCTAATTAACACTTTTTAACTCTTCACCCTTTGCTCTTAATTCCTCATTCTTAACTACTTATACACCCTTTCTATACCAATCGTCC
>NZ_KB291189.1:24239-46713 GCF_000318255.2 Capnocytophaga sp. oral taxon 380 str. F0488 | reverse complement strand
CTATCTTCGATACTTTCCGATTCCCTCCGAGATTTTCTGATATTATATTTATCACCTAATAAATACCCTTTATCTTACTATCTTTTATTCACATACCTAGCTATTGCTGGGGTTAGCTTATTATATTATACCTCCTTTTTTCACTTTTTCTCGAAAAAATTTCCATCATCCAAATATTTTTTCTACCTTTGCAGGAATTTTGTAAGGTAAATAGTTGCCTTACTGAACTTATATCAATGGAAGAACCAGTATTAGATTTAAAAGAAGTATCAGTATATCAAAAGAATACCCTCATTCTCTCCAATGTAAATCTCACCATTGGGAAAGGTGAATTAGTGTACCTTATCGGCAAAACAGGGTCAGGAAAGAGTAGCTTAATCAAGTTGCTCTACGGCGATTTACCCCTTACCAAAGGAAAAGGAAAAGTCGTAGGTTTCAACCTAAATAAACTCACCGAAGACGAAATCCCTCTGCTCCGCCGTAAACTAGGAGTTGTATTCCAAGATTTCAAACTGCTTACCGATAGAAGCGTGCACGATAATCTCGCTTTTGTGCTGAAAGCTACCGGATGGACTGATAAAGCAAAAATACAACAACGCATAGAAGAGGTACTTGCAAAAGTAAAAATGCAGAATACAGGTTTTAAGTTCCCTCACGAGCTATCAGGAGGCGAACAACAACGCATAGCTATCGCACGTGCCTTGCTCAACAACCCCGAACTCATCTTAGCCGATGAACCCACAGGTAACTTAGACCCCGAGACCAGTGTAGAAGTAATGCAAGTTCTCAAAGAAATCAACGCCTCGGGACGAACCATACTGATGGCAACTCACGACTATGCCCTCATTCTCAAGTTCCCTTCCAAAACCCTAAAATGCGATGGCGAACGCATCTTTGAGGTTGTACAGAGAAGGGTATAATTGTAATTGGCAATTTGCTAATTCACTAATTTACTAATTAAATTAATATAATGGCGATAAAGATACTTGCAAACGATGGAATTTCCGATTCAGGAAAAGAAGCGTTAGAAAAAGAAGGTTTTGAAGTTATCACTACTAAGGTAGCTCAAAACCAATTGATAGACTATATAAACAAACACGCAATCGATGTGCTCTTAGTGCGTTCGGCTACACAAGTGCGAAAAGATATCATCGATGGCTGTCCGTCACTCAAACTCATCGGTAGAGGAGGCGTAGGAATGGACAATATAGATGTGGCACACGCCAAAAGCAAAAACCTACACGTGATTAATACCCCAGCCTCTTCGGCTAATTCGGTAGCCGAGCTCGTTTTTGCTCACCTTTTCAGTGGCGTACGCTTTCTACACGATGCCAACCGCAATATGCCTTTGGAAGGCGACACTCAGTTTAACGAACTCAAAAAAAACTATAACAATGGTGCCGAATTGCGCGGTAAAACCATAGGCATTATAGGTTTCGGACGTAGCGGACAAGCGGTAGCTCGCATTGCTATCGGTTTAGGAATGAACGTAATGGCTTACGACCCCAAAGTAACTGAGGCAGTAATAACCCTCGACTTTTTCGACGGACAAACCTTGCCTTTCACTATCAAAACCGTAGAAAAAGAACACCTACTGGCAAAAGCTGATTTTATCACTCTCAACAACAGCCCAGCAGAAGGAGGTTATATACTCGATGCAAAAGAGTTTGCCTTGATGAAAGATGGTGTAGGAGTCATCAATTTAGCACGTGGAGGTGCTTTAAATGAAGTAGCACTTATAGAAGCCTTAGATAGTGGCAAAGTAGCTTTTGCAGGTTTAGATGTATTCGAAAACGAACCCAACCCCGCTATACAAGTGTTAATGCACCCTCAGGTATCGCTTACCCCACACATAGGGGCAGCTACTAACGAAGCTCAGAACCGCATAGGTTTTGAGTTAGCCTCACAAATTATAACCTTATTTAAATAATTATTATATGGCAGGAATGTTAGATTTTTTAGGAGGTGATAACCTTCAACAACTCGTAAAAGGATTGAGCGAGAAAACAGGTATCGGTAGCGATAAAGTAAGCTCGGTAATGGATTCACTCAAATCGATGCTCGGCAATGCCGAAGGTAGTGAGATTTTAAACAAACTCACAGGCGACGGGCAATCGTCTACCTTAAAAGCTATCAGTGAGAAAACAGGTGTCTCATTGGATAATGTAAGCAAGATTTTCCAAAACTTAACCCCAATGATATCCAACTTTTTCTCAGGCAAAGGAGGTAACATCAGTGAAATGATGAACTCTTTCTTCGACAAAAACAAAGACGGAAATGTAATGGATGATATTATGGGAGGTATTGGCAACCTCTTTGGCGGTAATAAATAATTACCTTATAACCGTATTTTTAACATTACTTTGGCAAAGTTTTTGTACTTTGCCAAAGTAATTTTTATTTCAATGAATACTGACGAATACTTTATGCAAAAGGCTTTAGAAGAAGCACAATTAGCTTTCGAGGAAAACGAGATTCCCGTAGGAGCCATTATCACCATTGATAACAGAATTATCGCCAAAGCCCATAACCTTACCGAGCGCCTCAACGATGTGACAGCGCACGCCGAAATGCAAGCCATTACTATGGCAGCTCACTATTTGGGAGGTAAATACCTCATAGGTTGCACTATGTACCTCACGTTAGAGCCTTGTGCAATGTGTGCAGGTGCTTTGTATTGGAGTCAGTTATCGCGTTTAGTCTATGCTGCCCCCGACACCCATAGAGGCTACAGCGTAATGGGGGGCAAATTGCATCCCAAAACCGAAATAGTTACAGGCATTTTAAGCCAGGAAGCTACAGCCTTGTTAAAACAGTTCTTTCAGCAAAAAAGGAAATGAGAAAAACCTTTACTCTTATAGCTCTCTTTCTCTTGGGAATGAATTATCTTCTTTCTCAAGAAATAGATACTTTAAAGGTAAAAGACTCGCTATTAGAAGGCATTTCACCTGAAAGAGAAGCTAAAAACAAAGTATTCTATGAGAGAATCAAAAACTTCTTTAGCAAATATAAGCTCACTAAAAATCTCAACAATCTTATTGTAATTGAGGAAAAAGCAACCGGTAGAACACTCACCCCCACAGCTACTGTTACTACTACGGTTACCCATATAAAAGCCCCTTCTTATCAAGGGAAAATCATTAGAAATATCGTTATTACTACCTTAGACCCTTTTGGGTTTGACGAGAAAGATTTAAGCAAAGTACCTAACACTCGTTTGGAGCGTTTTGGCAATGCACTTCACGTGAAAACCCGCGAGAGCACGGTACGCAAGTTTCTTCTGTTTAAAAAGGACAAGCCCTTAGATACCCTTTTGCTGAGTGAAACCGAGCGTGTATTGCGCAATCAGCGGTATATCCGTAGGGCACAAGTGTGTGCTATTCCTGTGAGTCAAACCTCCGATTCAGTAGATGTGCAAGTGAATGTGCTCGATAGCTGGTCTATATACGTCGACGGCGACTTGGCAGGCAGTAGAGGCTGGACACGACTTACCGAGCAAAATCTCTTTGGGATAGGACACGAACTCTCGCTCACCTATCAACAATACTTTTCAGGAATCGGGAACAATGGCAAAGGTTTTAACTATGTGGTGAGGAACATCAAAAACACTTACATCAATGTGCGAACCGGTTATTATTCCGATTACGAGAACTATTTTTCAAAGAGCATACAGGTAGAGCGACCGCTGTATTCACCTTTGGCACGCTGGTCGGGGCGCTTAGGTTATTACGAATACCGATATGAAGACGAAGGCATTAGTTATCGCGACTCTATCTATATTCCTATCCTAATGACACGCACCTTCGATGCTTTTGGTAGTTGGGTAAAGCCCCTCAGAAAAGTAGAAAACAAGCGCATCAATAACTTTATCATAGCTGGGCGTTTTCGCAATATAAATTATTACGAGAAACCTTCCCCCGAGATAGACCCCGAGCAATATTACGGCAACGAGAACCTATATCTCACTCAATTCAGTCTCAATAGTACAGGCTTTGTGAAAGACCGCTATATATTTCGCAACGGCGATATCGAGGACGTAGGCATAGGGCGCTCTTTGTTTCTCACCTCAGGGATACTGCGGAAGAACTACGCTACTTTGCCCTATCTCGGTATAGGCTTTGCTGAGGCAAACTATACCAAGCGTGGTTACCATTCTATCAACTTTGAGGTAGGCACATTCTTCAAGGACGGCACGAACAAAGAAACTGTGCTAAAAGGGGAAGGCACCTATTTCAGTAAATTGTTCGACATAGGCGATTGGCATTTTCGTCAGTTCTTGCGCTCCTCATTTGTAGTAGGTTTTAACCGAAATGTATACCAGCGAGACAGGATCAACTTAAATGAATCTAATGGTATCTTGGGCTTCAGTAGCCGTGAAGTATACGGCACACGCAAACTTATTCTCACCTCACAAACGCAAGTATATGCTCCTTTTCAGCTTATAGGTTTTAGGTTTAGTCCGTTTCTCTCAGCCGATGTAGGTTTTATAGGCAGGGAAAATACTGCCTTTCTAAAAACAGAAGTATACTCTAAGGTTTCCATAGGTTTTTATATCTCCAACGACTATTTTCCCTTTGGAGCCATACAATTCTCCTTTGGGTATTATCCTAATATCCCAGGTACAGGTAACAATATCTTCAAATTTACAGGCGTTACCAACGACGATTTCAGGCTACACAGCTTTTCTCAACGCTTGTCTAATATTGTATCGTTTAGGTAACTTCGCCTTACCTTCGTTATTTCTTCGTTCATTGTTCGTTCATTGTTCGTCTTTCCTTCGTTCATCGTTCGTCTTTTCTTCGTTTATCGTTCGTTCTTTCTTCGTTCATTGTTCGTTCATCGTTCGTCTTTCCTTCGTCTTTCCTTCGTCCATCGTTCGTCCATCGTTCGTCATTCGTTCATCTGCCCGTGTGGCTCGTACCTGCTCGTGCCGCTCGCACCTGCGCGTGTAGCTCACACCTCTGCATTTTTAACTACGTGACAAAATGTCTGAAACTAACTGACAGAAGAATAATGGCAATGTTTTTGCTTTTCTAAAAGGAATGTTTTATCTTTGCGCGCTTTCAAGAGAGATATAACAAGTTTAAACTGTAAAAATAAAGAACATTGAATAAGGAAATATCATCAAATCAGCTTATTAGTAATATTATAGCTGGTATAGAAAAAGTAAAAGGAACCGATATTACCATTATGGATTTGCGTGAGGTAGAGAATACCGTGTGCGATTATTTTATTTTGTGCAATGGGTCTTCTAATACCCAAGTGTCGGCTATCTCTGGCGCTATCCAAAAGGTAGTGAGTCAAGCCGAAGGTCATCAACACCCGTGGCACGTAGAAGGTGAAGCTAATGCCGAGTGGGTACTCATCGATTATGTGGATGTAGTGGTGCATATCTTCCAAACAAAAATACGTGAGCATTACGACCTCGAAGGACTTTGGGGAGACGCTAAAATTATCAACTTAGAAACTAACTATTAAAAATATGTCGGACAATAAAAGCAACGGGTCTCGTTTTTCAGCCTATTGGTTATATGCCATATTACTGCTGATACTCATAGGTTTTAATTATTATTCAGGAGCCAGTTTTTGGTCACAACCCAAAGAGATTCCGCAATCTAAATTTGAGGAATACCTTAGCAATGGTGATGTATCCAAAATCATCATCTTAAACCATAAAGAAGCTAATGTATATCTCACCCCCGATGCTCTTAAAAAAGAAGAGCACAAAGAGGTAAAACCTACGGGAAATACCTTTATGCAAGGTGCTAACGCAGGCGACGTACCCCAATACCGTTTTGAATTAGGCGATTTGAGTAATTTCGAAAACCGATTCGACCAAATTGTAAAAGATAACAACCTCAGCACTACTCGTGAGAACAAAACCCAGCAAAACATCTTCGGCGATTTGCTGTTCTCTATTTTGCCTTTTATAGTTATCATAGGGTTATGGATTTACGTAATGCGTCGTATGGCAGGAGGCGGAGGAGCTGGTGGTATCTTCAGCATTGGTAAATCTAAGGCGCGTGTATTCGATGAAAAGAAAGAAACGCGTGTAACTTTTCAAGATGTAGCAGGCTTAGAGGGAGCAAAAGAAGAAGTACAAGAGATTGTAGACTTCCTCAAAAACCCCGATAAATACACTTCATTAGGAGGTAAAATACCACGTGGAGCCCTATTAGTAGGTCCTCCTGGTACAGGTAAAACTCTTCTTGCGAAAGCTGTAGCAGGTGAAGCCCAAGTACCTTTCTTCTCACTCTCTGGTTCTGACTTTGTAGAGATGTTCGTAGGGGTAGGAGCCTCTCGTGTGCGCGACCTTTTCAAACAAGCTAAAGAAAAGTCTCCTTGTATTATCTTTATTGATGAAATTGATGCTATAGGTCGTGCTCGTGGTAAAAATGTAATGACGGGAGCTAATGATGAGCGTGAGAATACTCTCAACCAACTCCTTACCGAGATGGACGGTTTTGGTTCACATACTAATGTTATCGTATTGGCAGCCACTAACCGCGCTGATATCCTCGATAAAGCACTAATGCGCGCAGGACGTTTCGACCGTCAGATTTATGTGGAGCTTCCTAACTTAAATGAGCGCAAACAGATATTTGAAGTACATTTGCGACCTATCAAAACAGCAGAAACATTAGATATAGACTTCTTAGCAAAACAGACCCCAGGATTCTCTGGCGCTGATATTGCTAACGTATGTAATGAAGCTGCTCTTATTGCAGCACGTAAAGGTAAAACAGCGGTAAGCAAACAAGAATTCCTTGATGCAGTGGATAGAATTGTAGGTGGTTTGGAGAAGAAAACTAAAATCCTTACTCCCGAAGAACGCAAGACAATAGCCTTCCACGAAGCAGGTCACGCTACTGTAAGTTGGCTCTTAGAACACGCTGCACCACTTGTAAAAGTAACTATCGTGCCTCGCGGACAATCGTTAGGCGCAGCTTGGTATTTGCCAGAAGAACGCCAAATAGTGCGTACTGAACAGATACTCGATGAGATGTGTGCTGCCCTTGGCGGTAGAGCTGCAGAAAAAGTGATATTCGATAAGATTTCTACAGGTGCTCTTAGCGACCTTGAGAAGGTAACCAAACAAGCGCGCGCAATGGTAACCATTTATGGGCTTAATGACAAGATAGGCAACCTTACTTATTACGATTCAGCCCAAGCCGATTATAGTTTTACCAAACCTTATAGTGAGAAAACAGCGCACCTAATAGATGAAGAGATTTCTAAGATTATAGAAGAACAATATCAGCGTGCTATTGATATTCTCACCGAGAATAAGGATAAGCTTACTACTTTGGCAAACTTGCTCTTAGAACGTGAAGTAATCTTCCGCGAAGATCTTGAAAATATCTTTGGTAAGCGCAAGTTTAAAGACCCTCACGATATTATTGAGGAAGAAGATAAATCCTCAGAAGTTGTATCGTAATTACAATAAAAAAAGATGTATCAAATTCTCTTTGATACATCTTTTTTATTCTTTATTTTTCTGCTTTTGCTAATCTTTGGTACTCACCCCATGCCTCTATAAGCATAAACTCCATTTGCTTATTTTCCTTCTTCCTTACAAGATCGTGGAACTCGGTTCTCTCCATTACATAATAGGCTAAAACGTCTATTTCCTCTTCGTTTAGTTTGAGTTCTTTTTGTAGAAAGACTTTCATATTTTCACGTATATAGTTAGCGACAGCTAAATTCTGTTCATTAGCTACAATTTTCTTTAAGAGCTTCTTTCGTCCACTTATAGTATTAATGAGTAAATCAATGCTTAATAAATTTCCTCCTGCACTATGAGTAGCACTATACAACCGTTTTTCAGCAAAAGTACGCTCTACAGGAGTATGTTGTAAAATACCTAACCTTTGAGCAGAAACCCCTTGATATTTTGATACTTCAACCTCATCAAGCTGATTGACCTGTTCTTTCATCTGTATTAAAACTCCTCCGAAACCAAAATCAGCTTTTGTAAGAGTGTGATAAACAGTTTGCATTCCTACAAAAGTAATTTGCAAAGTATTACGTTCACTTGCTTTTAGTGTAAAATAACCATTGGCATCAGTAGTAGTAACAGCATTGGTATAAAGATTCATCACGTGCGCTCCTGACAAGGGTATTGTATCACGCACCACTCTACCACGTACTTGTTTTTGTGCAAAGGCTCCTACACTAAAAAACAACCATATAATTGTTAGATATTTCATAAAATCACTATGAATATTTTACTGTTTCCAAGTATCCGGACTTTTGCGCCATTGCTGGAGCATCTCTAAATCTTCTTTTTTGATACGACCAAAAAGTAAGGCTTTTTCTAATAGACTGTCGTAATCGCCAGCAGTGTAAAGCGGTACCTTTTCCTCGGTAAAACGCTCATTGGCTACATCAAAATTGTAAGAGAAAAGGGCTATCATTCCCAATACCTCAGCATCACTATCGCGTAGGGCTTTTACCGCATTAAGGCTACTCATTCCGGTACTTATCAGGTCTTCTACCACTACTACCTTTTGTTCAGAGCGCAAAAAACCTTCAATTTGGTTTTGTCTGCCGTGTTTTTTAGGTTCAGGACGTACATACACGAAAGGCAATTGGAGTGCATTAGCTACCAACATACCAATGCCAATAGCCCCCGTAGCTACCCCTGCAATAACTTGTACTTCGGGAAATTTCTCTTTTATGCCTCTTGCCAATACACTTGCAAAGTACGAACGAATCTCTGGAAATGAGAGAATTATACGGTTATCACAATAAATTGGTGACTTCCAACCGCTCGCCCAAGTAAAATAATTTTCAGAATTCAATTTAATTGCGTTAATTTGCAATAAAAATTCAGCGGTATTTTGTGCCGTAATACTATCTAAAATCATAGGTTATGTATGAAATATTTTTAGACGAAAAGTCGATTATTTTGACAAATGTACGAGAAAATATTGAGAACGTCAAATGTTTTCCAATAAAAGATGTTACTCTTGATGTTATCTTGGAGGAACTCAAGCGAAAAGAGGTAGAAAAAATCTACTTATATCACCCTAAGGAAGAAAAACTTATGAAGAAATTTAAGCAACTTATTCCTACCATAAAAGCAGGGGGTGGCATTGTGTATAATCAGGAAGGAAAAGTACTGATGATTAAGCGTCACGGCAAGTGGGATTTGCCCAAAGGAAAGAAAGAAAAGGGCGAAAATATCGCTACTTGTGCTTTGCGTGAGGTAGAGGAAGAAACAGGTGTTAAAAAACTGCTTATCCAGCGCTTCCGAATGATTACTTATCACATATTCAAACGCGATGGGCAATATTTTTTGAAAGAGACCTATTGGTATGATATGACTACTACCTTTAAGAAAAAATTGGTACCTCAAACCGAAGAAGATATAGAAAAAGCGTGTTGGAAAGACGAGGCAGAGGTACGCGAGTTGGTGAAGGATTCGTATAAGAATATTCAGAAGCTATTCAATTAGCAAAGAATCTCTCCACAAGCTGGTGTGAGCAAAACGCTCGTGTCCTTTTTATTACTACCTACACCGAAGCTATACCGAATCTACAGTGGCTCTACAGTGGCTCTACAGTGGCTCTACCCAGAACACTAAGCGAAGTTATAGCGAATACCACTGGAATACAATCACTATATCAAACAATTAATTGTTAATGGTTAATTGAAAATTTATCCTTACCTTTGTATCACTAATCTAATTCCTAAAACCTGACCTCTAAACTCTAAGTAAACTATGGCGAAAACAAAGAACGACTCCCTAACAAAAGGGCTTTCGGGAAAAGTCGGTAACTAATTCTTCTTCCGTAAAGTGCGGAATAAGACTACCAACAACTAAGAGTAAAAGACAATTTCTATATGGTATAATAATAACATCACACACAATTTTGGCATCTTTGCGTCATTTAATTTTATTAATTTATTTTTATGACTTTATAACAACACTTTGCTAAATATATTTTTGGAGAAACCGAACAAATAGACATATCAGCTAATTAACAAATTAACATTATGACCTCAGACGAATTTGCAAAGAATTTTTATATTGAAAAGCTAAATTTTTTAAAGTCGTGCTTTCAGGTACAACCAGACTATCCTTCAGCTGTAAATACCAAAATAAAAAAAATGGCACTGAGCAGTACTCAAAAAGAACAATTAGAAGAAGTGATTGACCTGTTGTTAAACGATGTGTTTTACAGCGTGCTATTAGGCTTAGACGGTGAATGCCCCATAGGCAACATACAGCAAGTTTATAGTATATACGATGAAGAAGGGTGTCTTATTTCTGATTGCGGGGAATTGGAAGTGAGTGCTTACGAATACTTTCACGGAGACAAATACGAAAAAGAAACTGATTAATATAAAACAATATGTTCTGAGGGCACGAGCGAGACGCTCGCGCCTACAAGACAAATTGGCAAATCGGCAAATTAACTAATTCATTTCCCATTTTTCTTCTTCTAAATTCAACTGTCGGTGGAAATTGCGTATTTGCTCTTCATCAATACGTGGGTTCTTATTCAGTTGGTGCAATATCTCTCGCTGATGATGTAAAATAGCAACGTATTTCTTTCGTACTTCAGGAGTAGTATTGCACTTAGGCATATCGAGTTGGTATTGCCATATATCTTTCTGATTCTGTAATAGAAAACTATCAGTAATTCCTTCTTTGTAATGTTTTTGCATATAATCTAAAGCAGCTTGCGCTAAAGATTTCCGAATAAGACTTTCGGCTTCGGCTTCAGGAATATGGTCTTTATAATCGGGAAATTTTGCCCAACGGATAAGCACCGGCAAACTAAGTCCTTGTACGAGTAGGGTTGCCAATATCACTATAAAAGTAATGTAGAGAATAAGGCTGCGATGCGGAAAAGGTTCGCCATTCTCTAAAGTTAGAGGAATAGAAAGTGCTACCGCTAATGAAAGCACCCCGCGCATTCCTGCCCAACCTAATACCAAAGGCACCCGAGTTCCAGGATTACGCTCATCGGCTACAGTGATAAAGCGTTTCATTATTTGGGTAATGAGTACTGCCCCATAAGATGATAGCAGTCGTACCCCTACCACTACCCCTGTGATGAGCAGTCCGTAGTTGGTAGCAGTGGCAAGACTCATACCTTCGGCTTCAATGCCCTCAAGTACTTCGGGCAAGGCAAGACCTATCAGCATAAAGGCAAGACCATTGAGTATAAAACCTAAAATACCCCATACCGCAACCCCTTTGTTACGTGTGGAAGCCGCAAAAATATTGGTAAGATGCAGCGACATATACATACCGCCTGCCACTACTGCCAACACCCCCGAAGCACCCACTTCGTTTGCCACAATATACATTATATAAGGTGCTATAAGCGAGAGAATAACATCCATATTAGCATCGGTAGGGAGATATTTATACATTTTGCTCATCACCCAAGCGATAGCCAAACCTATAAGTGACCCAGCAATAACTACCCAAAGGAAATTCAATGCTATATCCGTCCACACCAGCTGACCGGTAGTAACTACCAAAGCTGCAAATCTAAATACAATCAGTGAAGAGGCATCGTTCAGCAAACTCTCGCTTTCTATTATCGTTGAAATGCGTTTAGGCACCTTTACAAAATTCATAATCGCTGAAGCACTCACGGCATCGGTAGAGCCTATCACCCCTCCTAAAAGAAAACCTAAGGCTAATGAAAACCCTGGAAATACCATATTAGCCACCCACGCCACCGCAGCCGCTGTAATAAACACTACGATAAAAGCAAAACTAAAGATAATGCGTCGCCATTTCCACATCTCTTTTAGCGATATCGAGAAAACATCAGCATATAAGAGTGGAGGCAAGAAGATGATGAGCACCAAATCGGGGTTGAGTGTAATGGTAGGTACATTAGGGATAAGGCTAATCGCTAAACCTCCTAAAACCAACAGAATAGGGTAAGCCACTTTAAGTCGGTTAGCCAGCATTATAAGCAGCATAATAGCCACCATCAAAAGCAATAAGTAAGAGAAGTATTGTACCATAGTTCATTAATTATGAGGCGACAAAAATAGTAAAAAATACTTTTCATTCATAACCGATGAGTATTTTTTTGTATCTTTGCAACCTATACAGCACGACAAATTAACTCTTATCTCTCACCTAAAAATGAAAGCCCTTATCATCGGCGCTACAGGTGCCACTGGAAAAGATTTAGTAACACAACTTTTAGCCGACGACACTTATAGCGAGGTACATTGCTTCGTGCGCAAACCCTTAGCCCTCACCCACCCCAAGCTACACGCTCACGTAGTCAATTTCGAGACTCCCGAGGCGTGGGCAGATTTGTTGCACGGCGATGTAGCTTTCTCTTGTTTAGGCACCACTTTAGCTGTGGCAGGCACTAAAGAAGCCCAATGGCGTGTGGATTACGACTATCAGTACGCCTTTGCCCAGCAGTGTAAAGCCAATGGAGTACCTACCTTTGTACTCGTCTCGGCAGCAGGAGCTACAGCGCAGTCTAAACTGTTCTACAACCGTATGAAAGGACAGTTGGAGGACGCCGTAAAAGCACTTGATTTCTCGTGTTTACTCATCTTCCAACCCTCAGTATTAGTGCGCAAAGGGTCGGATAGAAAAGGAGAGCAATTTGGACTCAAAATGATTGTTCTCCTCAACAAAATAGGACTCTTCAAACATTACCGCCCTATGCCAACAGCTGTTCTTGCTCAGAGAATGCGTAAAGAAGTTGCTACTGCGAATAAGGGTATACATACTTTTACTCTTGATAAAATCTTTTGATAGAGATCAATAATAAATGATAACTAATTAGTCAATTAGCTAATTTGTTGTATCTTTGTCTCCTAAATTTACAAATAGAAAGATGAAAAGAATACTAATTTCATTATTCCTTATGACATCTATAGTAGCTAATGCCAAAACTGAACCCATAGAAATACAAGGAGCCGTAGGCAAACTCCGAGGTGTGCTTACTACTCCCGACAATTTTAACCAAAAGAAAATCCCCGTGGTGATTATGTTTCACGGTTTTACTGGAAATATCAACGAGAAAATAAACATTACTATAGCCGAAACCCTTGCCAAAGAAGGCATTGCTTCTGTGCGATTCGACTTCAACGGACACGGGAAAAGCGATGGCGACTTCGAGAAAATGAGCCTCGATAACGAATTAGAAGATGCGCGCCGTATTGTTCAGTATGTTGAACAACTGCCTTTTGTGAGTAAAATAGGCATCTATGGTCATTCACAAGGAGGGCTTATCTCAATATTGCTCAGTTCAGAACTCGGCAAGAGCAAAAATCAAGGCAGTGGCAATGCTAGCTCCAGCAGTTATCATTCACGATAATATGTTACAAGGGTCTTTTTTTGGCACTACCTTCGACCCCCTAAATGTCCCCGATAAGGTGAGCCTCTTCTCAGGCAAAATTAGCGTAGGCAAGGACTATATTCTTTCAGGGCAACGCATAAAGCCTTTTGAAGCCACTAAGCGTTACAAAGGAAAGGTAAAAATCATTCACGGAACAGGTGATAGAGCCGTACCTTACTCGTATAGTGAATATCTTTTGTATTTCTACAAAAACGCCGAATTAACAATCACTCCAAAAGCCGACCACGTTTTCTCTAACCAAGAAGATATCCCAGCCACCGAGGTAAGTCAATGGATGAAAAAACAACTTAAATAACGTGAGTTCGATATAACACTGACTTTACTTGTTACCTGAATAAAATGAACACTTTCGCAGCCTTAGACTTTGAAACCGCCAACCAATACCGCAGTAGCGTATGCAGTATCGGACTTGTTTTTGTAGAAAATAATGAGATTATTGACACTTATTACCAACTGATTAAACCTGCACCAAACTTTTATAGTTATTTCAATACCCAAATACACGGTCTTTCGCAGAAAGACACCGAAAAAGCACCACTTTTTCCTGAAGTATGGACAGACATATTGCCAAAAATAAAAGATTTACCCCTTGTAGCTCATAATAGTACTTTTGATGAAGGCTGTTTGAGGGCTGTATTAGCTTATTATGAACTCCCACAACACACTAATCCTTTCTTTTGCACCTACCGAAAAGCGCGCAAACTCCTCCCTCAGCTTGCTAATCATAAGTTAGATACTGTATCCGCTTATTTTGGGTTTGATTTAAAGCAACATCACCACGCCTTAGCCGATGCCGAGGCTTGTGCACATATCGCTTTAGAACTTTTCAAGTAAGATAGCAAGCAAAAATTTTAGCAAATCTAACAAATTAGCAAATTATTCCTATTTTTGCACTTCATCAATAGCAAACAACGTGTTATCACTTCACCCCTATTATCACCCTATGCAATCGGTTATACCTGCGGAAGAAAAAGAGGTTACCTATACCGAGTTTCTTCCGTGTGAGGCTTTGCGTCCGTTTATCTATTGCTATTGGGAACTGAAATCTCCTCTGCGTAACACACCTTTCTTTTACCGAGTAGTTGCCGATGGTTGTATAGACCTATTTTTTGACTGCAACGCCCCGCAGATGAGTTCCCTTATGGGCTATTGCAATACATACATAGAGTTTCCTATAACGGGGGCTTTCCACTATGTGGGGGTGCGCTTTCTGCCCAGTGCTTTTCCGCTGCTTTTTGGTCAGGATGCTTTTGAAATCAGCGCACAAGAAATCCCCTTGCGTGAGGTAGTTCCCGCTTTGGCTACTTTTATCGCTCAACAGTTAGAAGTTCCTCTTTCGTTAGCTACCATTGCACAATGCTTAGACAACTATTTTCTCCGCCACCTATCACAACGCCCTTTGCAGATAGACAAGCGCTTTTTCTCGGCACTTTTGCAGATATTACAGAGCAAAGGCACGATGCACATCAGTGAGTTAGATACCGGCATCAGCACCCGACAGTTGCGCCGCCTTTTCGACTACTACATAGGCGATAGTCCTAAGACTTTTAGCAATATTGTGCGCTTCCAACATATACTAAGTGCAAAATCCTACCACAACCATTCCTTTTTAGACACTTATTACGACCAAGCCCATTTTATCAAATCGTTTAAAACATTCTATGGCGATACGCCAAGCAAGGTATTAGGCTGAAGAATGTCCGTTTTTTACAATCGTATTCCCTGTGCTTGCGGTACTTTTGCCGCCGAATAACAAATACATTATCAGAATGAAATTAAACGCAGGTATTATCACCGAGAAATTAGCTGAGAGCAAGGCTTTCTACACCCAAGTATTGCAATTTGGTGTTACTTTTGAAAACGACTTTTATTTGCTGTTGCACACGCCTAATCAGGAGGCGGAAATTAGTTTTTTATTGCCTAACCACCCTTCGCAACAGCCTCTCTTCCAAAAATCTTTTACCCAACAGGGCGTATACCTCACCATTGAAGTAGAGAATGTAGATGAGTATTACCACAAGTTAAAAGAGCAGGGCGTGCCCATTGCCATAGACTTACGCGAAGAGCCTTGGGGCGATCGCCATTTTGCCATTATAGACCCCAACGGCATCGGTATAGATATCGTAACCTATTCCGCACCTGAATAAAAATGAAAATAAAATACAAACCCCCTCCCCGCTTATAGAGAAATCTATCAGCGGGGATTTTTTATATCCCCAACTCATAGTAATACCTACACCTTAAAAAAATATTTATAAAATAATATATAGTAAGTTTGCTTATTATATAAAAACATATTACCTTTGCGCCCGAATAAAGAAGTAAATTTAAATTATATATGAATGTTTTAATTATCAACGGGCATCCTACTATGGAGACGTCTAACGCCAATAAGGCTATTTTAGAAGAAGTAAAACGCTTGCTCCCTGAGGCTGAAGTAAGTAACTTGCAAGCTCTTTATCCTAACTATCAAATTGATGTAACTGCCGAACAAGCTAAACTTGTAAAAGCAGATGTAATTGTATGGCAATTCCCCGTGAATTGGTATTCGCTTCCTGCTTTGCTAAAAAAATGGTTAGACAACGTGTTTTCACACGGCTTTGCTTATGGCGACAACAAGCTGATGGGCAAGAAACTCATCCTTTCTTTCACTACCGGAGCACCTGAAGAGGCTTATCAACACGGTGGCGCACAGAACTATCCATTTACCGATTTTCTCAATATTCACCGCCAAACTGCCAATCACTGCAAACTGCTATTCCAAGAACCTGTAATCTCTTACGGAATGAAGTACATCCCAGAAGTAATGCCCAAAGAAGTGCTTACAACCCTACAACAAAGAGCCAAAGATCACGCCGCTCGATTGGTTGCGCAAATCAAAGAATTAAACTAATTTTGCAATTGATAAAAATCGCTGTGTGGCAGTGTGTCACACGGTTTTTATTCCATTTATAAATGAAAAAGAGACCTATCAAATATTGGATTATCGTGGCGAGCAAAGACCACGTACAAATGGGCGTTGCGGGAGGATTTGCCCAAGCCTGCCACGGCAAGGCACAGCCTTTGAAGCGTATGCAGGAGGGTGACGGTATCCTCTATTACTCTTCCAAACGCTATTTTGGAAAAGAAGACAAATGCCAAGCCTTCACGGCTATTGGCAAAGTGAAAGACGAAGAAGTCTATGCCTTTCAGATGAGTGAAAATTTCTGTCCGTTTAGGAGAAATATTACTTTTGTAGACTGCGAAGAAACGCCCATAGCCGACCTTATTGAGCTATTGGACTTTATCCCTAACAAAAAAGCGTGGGGATATCCTTTTCGCTTTGGTATTTTAGAAATATCCGAGAACGATTTTAAACTTATAGCCTCTAAAATGTTACACAATGACCTCTCAGCCCTCAATTTTTAATCTGAAAGCCGAAGAAAGCTCAGGGCTTTTGCTTTGGCAAGTAAGTATGTTATGGCAACGCGGAATCAAAAAAGTGTTGCAACCCTTCGATCTCACACACCCCCAGTTTGTACTCTTGGCGAGTGCCCAGTGGTTCGCCCAACAAGGAAAGGAAATCACGCAGGTATCTTTAGCAAATTTCACCAAGATAGACCCAATGACCACCTCGCAAGTGGTGCGCACTTTGCAGAGCAAAGACCTCATCACAAGGGAAGAACACAAGACCGACACCCGCGCCAAAGTAGTTGCTATCACCGCTCAAGGCGCCGAACTCATCGCACAAGCTGTCGCTAAAGTCGAGGCTTTTGATGATGAATTTTTCAGTATTTTGGCAACCGAACAGCCCTCGTTCAACGCTCAACTGCACAAACTTTTGACGAATTAGCTGAATCGTTTTGCTCTCATTGCTAGAAATCCTTACTTGTAAGGAAGGTTTTATCAATTATCAATTGTTTTGTACCTTTGTAGTCTCAAAAACTATTTATACTATTTTCTATTATGCCATTGGATATTGTTATCTTTAAGCAAGGAAAGGAGAAAGAATATGTGCCAATTGATGAAAAACTACATCAATTGATGTTTTCTCAGGACACTATAAAACAAGGTAGATGCAGAGAGCTCTCTAAAATCAGGGATTATTACCTTACAGATGTTATTTTTATGGGAAAAGCACTTACAGACTTTGTTGAAGACCTTAAAATGCTTTCACTTCCGGAACTTTCTCCTATAATAAAACTATTAGAGCAAGCAGAAATAGAGAAAATACGTATAAGTGGAGACTAAAATAAATAGATGATGACGGTTATTGATATAGTAACCTATTCAGTAAAAATATAAAAAATACCCTCCCCACTAGTAGGAAATACTATAAGCGGGGAGAGTTTTATTTGCAAATTAGCAAATTTTCAAATTCGCTAATTAATTCTTACTTTTGCCCCCGAATTTATAAATAAAAGAAAAATGAAAAAGATTTTTATTATCAACGGAGGACAAAAATTTCACGGAGGTGGCGGTACCCTCAACGCCAGCATAACAGAATAGACTCGCCAAACACTTGAGGAACTGGGCTATCAGGTACAGTCTACTTGTATTAATGATACGTACGACCCCAGAGCAGAAGCGGAAAAGATAGCAGGTGCCGATGTGATTATCTATCATACGCCTATCTGGTGGTTTCAGGTGCCTTATGGCTTAAAGCAATACATCGATGAGGTGTTTATTGCAGGAATGGACATCATTTGCCCTAATGACGGTCGTTCGCGCGAAGAACCCGAACGCAATTACGGTACAGGCGGACTAATGCAAGGCAAAAAATATATGGTTACCACTACGTGGAATGCACCCTTAGGAGCTTTCACGCAACCGAATGACTTTTTCGACCAAACATCTGTAGACGATGGGGTGCTATTTGGTTTCCACAAGATGAATAAGTTCGTAGGACTCTCGCCTTTGGAAGGTTTTCATTTCTATGACGTAAAGAAAAACGGTACTCCCGAAAGAATTGAAGCCTACAAACAAGCCTATATCGCTCATTTGAAGAATATCTTTGGGAATAAATAAAGAAAAACGGTTACTTATAAAAAAGTGACCGCTTTTTTTATTTTTTATTCCGTTAGGAAAGTTCCTTTTTCAAGCACAATTTTATTTCCCCATTGGGTAAGGGCATCGAGTATAGGCAAAAAAGATTTTCCTAAGTCGGTGAGTGAATAAATAGCCACCAAAGGAGGTTTTTCGCCATAGACAACTTTAGAAATAAGCTCATCGTTTTCCAATTGTTTTAGCTGAATACTGAGCGTAGTTTCGGTTACCGAATAGAGGTCTTTTCTCAGTTCGCTAAATCGCTTTTCACCTTCTTTAAGGTGATACAAAATCACGGCTTTCCATTTTCCCCCTATCAAATCCATCGCTACGGCAATGGTGCAAGGATAGGTTTTTTCTCCTAAGCGGACGCTGGGGGCAGTACACTCTATTTTTGTTTCCATAATAGTTGAAATTATAAAGTATCTATTTAGATAGTTATTGCCAGATTGAAAGTTGTACTATAATTTTGCGCCAAAATTAAAAAATAATTTAATATGGCATTAGTAATTTTAGCACACCCCCATTTTGACCAATCGATAGCCAATAAGGCTATCATAGAGGAGCTTTCTCGTAGCGATATAGATTTTGAAATCAGAAATTTATCAGCGCTATACCCTACCTTTCAAATAGATGTAAAAGCAGAGCAAGAAGCCTTACTCAAGCATCAAGAGGTTATCTTCCAATATCCTTTTTATTGGTATAATATGCCAGCTATACTCAAGCATTGGTTTGATGAGGTTTTCACGTATCAGTTTGCTTATGGTTCACAAGGAGATAAGCTCAAAGGGAAATATTTTATCCCAAGTTTTACCGTTGGGGCACCCGAAAGTGAATATCACACTTTGGGAGAACACCATTTCAAAGTATACGAGTTTTGCAAGAACTTAGCGCAAACGGCTTATTATGCGCAGATGAAGTATGTAGAACCTCTATATTTTCACGGGACATCAGTAAATGCAGGTTATACCAAAGAGGATATAGAAGCAAAAGCCAAAGCGCAAGCCCAACGATTATTAGCATTTCTTTCTTCGCTGAAATAACACACAAATTAGGATTAAAAAAACCCTCCCCACTTGTAGGAAATATTACCAGTGGGGAGGGTTTTATCAATTATCAATTATCAATTATCAATTATCAATTGTCAATTGTTTTGTACCTTTGCCTCATCGGAAGGTTATTTTATGTCTCAAAAAATCAAAGTTTTCAATAAATTATTAGCCCATTACGGCAAGCAATATTGGTGGAATGACCCCAATCGCATTACCGACTGGATTTCGATGATTCTCATTCAGCAAACTACCCAAGAGAATACCGAAAAAGCGCTTGCTAACTTAGAGGGTAACTTATCGGTAGAGGCTTTACACGCTATGGAACTGAATACTTTGCAGGAATATATACGTCCGGCAGGCTTCTACAAGCAAAAAAGCACTTACATCAAAGCCCTGATGGAATGGTACGTGTCGCACGGAGCTTCCTTACAAAAGTTTGAGGCTATCCCTACTGAGGAGCTTCGCAAGGAACTACTCTCTATCAAAGGTGTGGGCGAAGAAACTGCCGATGCAACGTTATTGTACATTTTTGAGCGAAAGGTGTTCATAGCCGACCAGTACGCTATACGACTTTTGAACCGCCTGAACCTTTCTACCTCACAAACCTATAAAGCCCTACGCGAAGAGTGTATGCCCTTAGTTGCTGAAATTCCCTTAGAAACCTGCCAAGAATGGCACGCTGTGATTGATATACACGGCAAGGCTTACCGTAAAGGTTTTACCGATGAACAGTGGTTATTAGAATAATAAATAAAAAAATTATGAGCAAAATATGGAAAAATATCATTGCCCGAACACAAGATGAGGTAAAGGCAACTTTTCAAGAATTATACGCTTCTGTAGATTTCGGAGCTTATATAGCCCCACAAGATTACTTTGTGTCTTACATCTTTAAAACAGAAGAGGAACTGAGCAATGCAAAGGAAACAGGCTTACTGCAAAAGATAAACGACTATCACCAAAAACTATTGCACGAGCAACAATACCCTGAAGAAGGTATAAAGGACTGTACTTTTGCCTCTCAGGAAGATTGCGACAAGGAGTGGAATGGAAATTGGTATTATTATTACAAGTAAACAAACAACATCACAGAGAACTATCAAGAGAAGATTTCTTCTTTGTAGGCTATTGCGAAGCCCTCGAAACTCATTTAATGACGGTTTTTGTGAGTTGGGCAGGCGATAAACAAATCTAACAGTATTACCAAATAATTGTAAGTATGATAAAATCAGTTTTAATAGTAGGACTTGGGAGCTTTATGGGCGGAGTTTTTCGTTATATGCTTTCAGTAGGATTGAACAGATGGGGTAAAATATTGTCCTTCCCGATAAGTATTTTTATGGTAAATATATTGGGGTGTTTCTTGATAGGAATACTCTACGGTTATTTCAAGAATAAAGAAGTAGATAGCTATCTAATTTTATTACTAATGACAGGCGTTTTGGGAGGCTTCACCACGTTCTCTACTTTTTCATTGGAAGTACTGCATTTATTTCAGCAAAATGAACTACTAAAAGCTACTTTTTATGTAGTAGGAAGTGTAGGATTAGGAATTTTGGCGTGCTTTTTGGGATACATTATAGGCAACAGGTAAAAGGTAATAGATTAAGCTAGCGATAGCTGGTATTTAAATTAAAAGTTTTTACATTAAAAGATATATACGACAATGAAGAAATTTTTGTTAGGAGTAGCTGTGGCTGTAGTAGCCTTGCTATTAGTAAAGTATTTTACTGATAAGAAAGAAGACAAAGAGAGATTGGAGGCTGATACGGCTCTGATACAAACGCAAATAGCCAACGTAAGCAAGTTGGTTGTTACTGAAGGACATTTTGCAGAAGTACTCTCGTATACCGATACTCAAAAGTACTTTATGGATTTACTTTCGTTTGATAAGAAAATCCTCACAGTAGTAAATGCTGATGTAACGGTAGCTTACGACCTGCACAAAATCAGCTATGAGGTAAACGAAGAGCAAAAGAAAGTCATCATTAAATCGCTACCAGAGGCAGAGGTAAAGATATACCCAACGATGAAATATTACGACGTGAGCCAGAGTCAGGTGAACCCTTTTACTCCTGCCGATGTAGAGAAGATACAGAAGAAGGTAAAAGCCGAGTTGGAACGCAAAGTGAATGCTTCAACCCTAAGGAGCAATGCCGAAAATCGATTGCTTACCGAACTTTCTAACCTTATTTTTGCTACCCGAGCTGTGGGCTGGACGTTAGAGTACCAAAATACGCCTATCGAGAGTAGAGAAGATTTTAAAATGCTGAAACCATAACAAAAGTGTATTAGTTTTGATTATTTTCTGTATATTTGCCCCATAAATCAAATATTGAATATTCACTTATGAAAACGGAAAAACAATTAAATATTAAATATAGCGTTTTTGAGGGGGTTACTGACCTGCCAAAAAAAGCACAAGAACTAATGCAACAAGCGATTATGGCTAGAGAAAATGCTTATGCTCCTTACTCCAAATTTAAAGTAGGAGCGGCGGTTCGTCTTAAAAACGGACAGATTTTCATAGGTTCTAATCAGGAGAATGCTGCTTATCCGTCGGGGTTATGTGCTGAAAGAGTGGCTATTTATCAGGCTTCTACCCAATGTCCTGATGAAGAAATAGAGATGATTGCTATTTCGGGCACTGCCGAAGACCCTACTTGTTACCCTGTTTCTCCTTGTGGAGCGTGTAGGCAATCACTTTCAGAATACGAGACTAAGCAGAAAAAGCTAATACCTGTTTATTTTATGGGAGCAGAAGGGAATATCATCAGAACAGCTTCTATCAAAGATTTACTACCTTTCCTCTTTGACGGTAGTTTGATGTAAAAATGCGAGCCATAAGGACAGATGAGAGTTAATAGATAAACGTGAAAAAGAAATATAAAGAGTAACTGCTATAAGGCAATGGTTTTTCATACCATTGCCTTATTTTTTGCAAAAGAGAGGGATTTACAAAAGTGCATTATCGGAGCATTTCGGATATACACGGAAGATATCGAAGATAGGGTTATGGTATAGTTAGCTTAT
>NZ_KB291189.1:0-24219 GCF_000318255.2 Capnocytophaga sp. oral taxon 380 str. F0488 | reverse complement strand
GGACGATTGGTATAGAAAGGGTATATAAGTGGTTAATAATGAGAGGGTAAGAGCAGATATTAAAAAGTTAAAAAATGTTAATCAAGCGAAGAGTAAAGAGGGGAAAAACGAAAGTGAAGAGCGCATTAGGAGGGGGAAGGTGATTTCAACTGGGGTGGTTATCCGTTTGAAAGGCAAAGGTAAGATAATGATAAGATAGGGTGAAGGTGAAGTATATTTAAAAAAATAATTTACACATTTGGTGTAGAAAAAAAGTGATATCCTTTGCTAATTATACTTTATTTTATATTTTTGCACCAAATTACATTATCTCATAATGTACCTATCTGCCAAAAAAGAGGTTATAACGTTATAGCAATAATTTGGTTTATAGGTGTTTAATTATTTCTTATAAGATGTCAGTAAAGCAACGTTTAACCTTATTTCTACTACTTTTAGCAGGATTCAGTGTTCAAGCACAAGTAACCCCTACGACCCAAACCGCTACGAGTACTCAAACTGAGACGACTGTGCGGAATGGCATTGGGCGTATAGGGTTAGAACAACCTAAAAGCATTGTGTATCAGTACACCTATAACCCGACGCTCGACCGCTATGTATACACTGAGAAATTAGGGAATTACGACCTTTCTACCCCTATGTTTCTCACGGTACAACAATATGAAAACTTGGTGTTGCGTGAGCGTATGAAGGAATACTACCGAACTAAATTGAACGCCATAGGCGATACCCAAAGCAATACTGCCGATAAGAAAAAAACGCAACGTGACCTCTTGCCCGAATTATACGTAAATTCTGACTTTTTTGAAAGCGTGTTCGGGGGGCGCAATATAGAACTGATTCCGCAGGGAAGTGTAGGGGTAGATTTAGGTGTACGCTATACGCGCAACGACAACCCCGTAGTGAGTCCGCGTTACCGCAGTTCGTGGGGCTTAGATTTTGAACAGCGCATCAGCTTAGGGCTTACCGGTAAGATAGGTACACGCCTAACACTTAACGCTCAGTACGACACACAAGCCTCTTTTGATTTCCAAAATGTATTTAAATTAGAATATACCCCTGATGAAGACGATATCGTACAAAAAATAGAATTGGGTAATATCTCAATGCCGATGTCTAACTCACTCATTACAGGTTCGCAGAGCCTTTTCGGGGTGAAGACAGAACTTAAATTTGGGCGCACTACTATCACGGGTGTTTTCTCTGAACAGAAATCGGAGCGAAAGACCGTAAGTGCCCAAGGCAGTGGTACTATTACAGAGTTTGAATTTTCGGCTCTTGACTACGACGAAAACCGCAACTACTTCCTGGCACAGTTCTTCCGTGATAACTACGACCGCGCTTTAGAAAACTACCCATTTATCAATAGTAAAGTGCAAATTACCCGTTTGGAGGTGTGGGTAACCAACCGCAATAGCCGTATGGGGAATATCCGTAATATCTTGGCTGTACAGGACTTAGGTGAACCCAAAATGGAGAATACGCGTTTGGGAAATAAAGCAGGAGCCAGCTTCTTTAATGCTACCACCAATAATATGCCTGCCAATGGGGCTAACAAATACGACCCTACACGTTTGGGCACGCCAAATTCGGTACTTACCAGCGCTATTCGCGATGTGGCTACGGTACAACAAGGTTTTGGCACGAACAGCTCCTACGTGAGTCAGGGTTACGACTACGCCGTTATAGAGAACGCTCGTAAACTTGAAGAGGGAGTGGACTATAAAGTAGATACCAAACTCGGTTATATCTCGCTGAACACAGCCCTTAGTAGCGATGAGGTATTGGCGGTAGCTTATCAATATACCTACGGCAGCCAAGTGTATCAAGTGGGTGAGTTTGCCAACGACGGTATCTCGGCAACTACCAATCAGTTTTACGGAGGTGGTAACAATGCGATTACCAACAACCTTTTGGTGTTGAAGATGCTTAAAAGTAACCGCCTGAATGTGAAAGACCCTATTTGGGATTTGATGATGAAGAACGTGTATTCAGTAGGTTCAGCACAGCTTTCACCAGAAGATTTCCGTATGAATATCTTCTACTCCAACCCCTCCCCTATTAACTATATCGAAAAAGTAAACAATAACGGTTGGCCTACCGGATTGGAAGACCGCATTTTGTTAAATCTCTTCAACTTCGACCGCCTCAACAAATACAACGACCCTCAGCCAGGTGGTGACGGGTTCTTTGATTTTGTTCCGGGCATTACCGTAGACGAACAATACGGAAAAATATTCTTTACCAAAGTAGAGCCTTTTGGTGAATACCTCTACAACACCTTAGGTGGTGGTGCAAATTACGACGACCCTGCAACTTATAATGACAACCAACGGAAATACGTATATACTTCACTATACAAAAATACGAAAACCCAAGCCCAGATGGACGGTGATAAGAATAAGTTCCAAATGAAAGGACGCTATAAGTCATCGGGAAGAAGGGGGATTTCGTTAGGGGCTTTCAATGTGCCTCGTGGTTCAGTAACCGTGATTGCAGGTGGGCGTATACTGGTAGAAGGGTTAGACTATTTAGTAGACTATCAATCAGGAATTGTGGAGATTATCAATCCGAGTCTTGAAGCCAGCAACTTGCCCATACAGGTTTCAGTAGAGAACAACCTGATTTTTGGAGGGCAAACCACCCGCTTTATGGGCGTGAATGTAGAACACAAATTCAACGATAAGTTTATCATTGGAGGTTCTATCGTGAACCTACGCGAACGACCTTATACCCAAAAGACCAGCTACGGGCAAGAAGCCGTAAACAATACTATCTTCGGTTTTGGAGGAACTTACTCTACTGAGCTACCTTTCCTCACTCGGTGGGTAAACCGCATTCCTACGATTAAGAGCGATGCGCCGTCGAATCTATCTATACGAGGTGAATTTGCTTACCTAAGAGCCGGTACCCCTAAGGCAGATGATTTTGACGGAGAAACTACCGTGTACTTAGACGACTTTGAGGCAGCGCAAGCCACTATTGATATGCGTTCGCCTCTTGCGTGGAAATTGGCGAGCACGCCTTTGGAATTTGGACAAGGCAGTGGTACAGCTTCGCGCACTTTATACGGTAATGGGCCTGATGACCCCAATAACTTACGCAATGGTTATGGGCGTGCTAAACTGTCGTGGTATACCATAGACCCTGTGTTCTATTCAAACCAAAAGCCTTCGGAGATAAGTAGTAGCGAAATCTCTAAGAATAGTACGCGTCGCATTTTTATAGAAGAAATCTTCCCACAACAGCAATTAGCCCAAGGACAATCGTTAGTACAAACTACCTTAGACTTAGCTTATTACCCTAATGTAAAAGGGCCTTATAACAACGACCCAAGTTTTGCTTCTCGTACCCAAAACGACAAATGGGCAGGGATTATGCGCGGTATGAGCTATTCGGATTTTCAAGAAAGTAACATAGAGTTCTTGCAGTTCTGGGTAATGGATCCTTATTATTCAGGTGAATACAGTGGTAATGGAGAATTGGTGTTCAACTTAGGAAATATATCAGAAGACGTGCTTAAAGACGGTAGGAAACAATATGAAAACGGCTTACCAGGACTTTCTTCTACCTCAAGTGTTAATACCTCTTCCTGGGGTAAAGTACCTGCGGCACAATCGCTGATATATGCTTTTGATGACAACTCATCTAACCGCGCTTTGCAAGATATAGGATTAGATGGACTTAACGACGCAGAAGAATCGAGAATATACAACAATAACGTAGCTACCTCACCTAACGACCCTGCGATGGATAACTACGAATACTTTTTGGCGCGTAGTGGTGGTATCTTAAACCGTTATTACAACTACAATGGTACGCAAGGTAACTCGCCTGTGGCAGTGACTAATACGAACAGAGGTTCGACCACAATTCCTGATTATGAAGATATCAACGGTGATTATACAATGAACACCGCCAACAACTACCTTGAATACAGAGTGCGTATTAAACCTAATATCACCACTGCTGACCCTTATGTGAATGATATTCGCGTGGTATCGGTAGAAGCACCTAACGGGCAACAAGTAAGTGCCCGCTGGATACAGTTTAAAATACCGATTGCCAGCGGTGAGATGTGGCGAGAAGGGTTCCAATATCCATTGAACAACAACGACAAGATGGATATCATCAACTCGATGACCCATATGCGTATGTACCTTACAGGCTTCCCTCAAGAAATGCTATTACGCTTTGGTACACTTGACCTTATTCGCGGTGATTGGCGTTATTACAACTATACCCTCAGCACTGATAAGGACGACCCAAGTGATGACGGCACCAAAGTAGAAATCAATTCAGTAAACTTAATTGAGAACGAAACCCGTCAGCCTATCCCTTACCGTATGCCACCAGGGGTACGCCGTGAGCGTATTAATACCAACAACACCTTGGTGGAACAAAACGAGCAGGCTTTATCTTACATAGTGGATAACCTTGAAAACAACGACAGTAGGGCGGTATACAAGGCAATGCGCTTTGACTTGCGACAATACAAGTATATCAAGATGTTTGTACACGCTGAAGCCTATAAGAACAAACCGCTGAACGATAATCAGGCAGTGGCTTTCTTGCGGGTAGGTACTGACTTTAACGACAACTATTACCAAGTGGAAGTACCCTTACAAGTAACGCCTGCAGGTGCTTCGACAGAGCAACTGATATGGCCACAAAACAACCAATTGGTTATCCCAATGGACGTGCTCACCAAGTTAAAAGCTATAAGCATACGCAACCAAACAATGAGTGATGCGGTATACTACGATACAAACTTCAATGTAGTACCTGAGAGTGCGCCACACGTAGCAGGACAAAACCGTTATGTAATCAAAGGGAATCCATCGCTCGGTAGTGTAAGAGCCGTAATGATAGGGGTGAAAAACGTATCGGGCAGTAATGGACTGAGTGGGGAATATTGGTTCAACGAATTGCGTGTAGCCGAATTGGAAAACCACGGCGGTTGGGCAGCCGTAGGCTCTCTTGATGCGAATGCCTCTGAACTAATGAACATCTCGGCTACAGGGCGTATGCATACCGTAGGTTTTGGAGCGGTAGACCAAGCTCCTAATCAGCGCGCCTTAGAAAGTACCCGCGAATACGATGTAATGATGAACATCAATGCGGGTAAGCTGCTTCCTCCTAAGTGGAATATGCAAATACCGGTAGGCTTGAATCACTCGCAGAAACTCTCGACCCCAGAGTACGACCCCGTATATCAAGACATCAAATTAGAAGACCGATTGGACGTAGCACAAAACGCACGCGAGCGAGAAATTATTAAAGAACAAGCGGAAGATTATACACTAAGACGCGGTATTAACCTCATCGGGGTGAAGAAAAACTTAGGCGAAGGACAGAAAAACCGTATTTACAACATAGAGAACTTTACTTTTAACTACGCTTACAACGAGAAAAACCACCGCGATTACGAGTTGCGTTACGAAGATGAACAACAAGTGCGCGCAGGCTTTATGTACAACTATACTTTCAAACCTACTGCCGTAGAGCCTTTCAAGAAAAGTAGTAAGTTTGCTAATAAGCGCTATTGGCAATGGTTAGCAGATATAAACTTGAACATTCTGCCTACCAGCATTATGTTTACTAGTGATATCAATCGTTCTTTCACCAAGCAATTGTTCCGCGATGTACATTTTGATGGTGTGAATGCGAATCAGCAAAAAGCACTCCCTGAGCTACAACAGCGCAATTACCAGATGAATCACCAATACGCTATCAACTACAATTTGACTAAATCATTGCGATTGAACTTTAATGCTACTAATAACAGTATCATTCGCAACTACTATGTGTACGATGGCAATGGCGATATATCAGGCGTTAATAAAGAAGTCTCACTTTGGTCAGATTTCTGGGATTTAGGAACTCCAGACCACTTCTTCTCGAAGTTCCAAGTGAACTACGATTTGCCTTTTAGTAAGTTTCCTTTCTTTGAATTTATGAAAGCTAACTATACTTATTCTGGTGATTTCGACTATCAGCGCGGTTCACAAACTCTCTTACAGTTGGCACGCCAAGAAGTAAACACCTTGCAAAACGGCAATACACATAACTTTACAGCAAACCTTACTTTCGACCAGCTGTATCGTTACTTAGGCGTAAAAGCTACTCCAAGAGGAGAAAAAGCCAGTGTAGCTAAAACTTTCTTGACAATGCTCAAAACAGTAGGAGTGAACTATTCAGTTACCAATGCCCGCACCATACCAGGATATACGCAACAAGTAGGCTTCTTAGGCACCTTTAAACCATCGGCAGGCTTTATGTTTGGCGACCAAACTGACTTACGTTACGAGATGGCAAAACGCGGCTACCTTACTGAGTTTCCTGATTTCAACGACCAATACATCAAATCACAAGAAAGACAACTATTGCTTACGGCTAATTTGCAACCTGTTCCTGATTTGCAAATCAACTTAAAGGCTAATCGTCAGTATACCGAGAACTATACTGAAACCTTTGAAGTGCGCAACTTTGTTTATAATCCATTAGTAGGTAACCAAGTAGGTAGCTTCAATATCTCTACCAACTTGATAGCTACTACCTTTAATAAGATTGATGAATACAAGTCGGAAGCCTTTGAACGTTTCAAAGAAAACCGACTTACCGTAGCACGTCGTTTGGCTGAGGCGCGCGGTTTGAATCCAGCTAGCGTAGATGCAGAAGGTTACCCTATAGGTTATAGCAAAAAAAGCCAAGCAGTGATGATACCTGCTTTCTTTGCAGCCTATTCAGGAAGTAGCGCCAGTGGCGTATCGCTTGATGCTTTCAAGAATATTCCTATCCCTGAATGGAATATACGCTATACCGGACTAATGCGCGTAGAGTTTATCAAGAATACTTTCCGTCGTTTCTCATTGGCACACGGTTATCGTGCTAGCTACTCGCTTAGTGAGTTCCGCACTAACTTAGAATATGAACCGGCTAACCCTAATAAAACAAACGTAGCAGGCGATTTTCTCAATGAGAAACTCTATTCTACTGTTACCCTCGCTGAGCAGTTCAATCCGCTTATTAGAGCCGATATGGAATTTAAAAACTCTATGAGCTTCTTGGCAGAATTCAACCGAGACCGCACTATTTCTATCAGTTTGGACAATGATTACCTGACTGAGATTCTCAAACGCGAATACAAATTCGGGGTAGGATACCGATTTAAAGATTTGCGTTTCGTTACCCGAGTAAATGGTAATCTCACTACCTTGAAGAGCGATTTGGTACTGAAAGGCACTCTTTCTTACCTCAATGAGTTTACGGTAATACGCAATATGGAAATATTCAACAATCAAGTAACAGCAGGACAAACCTCGTGGTTGGGTAACCTTACTGCCGAATATGCTCTTACTCGTAACCTTTTGGCATCGTATTATTTCCAATACAATTTCTCTAAATCGGCTATCTCAACTGCCTTCCCAATGACGACTATTCGCACAGGACTTTCAGTGAAATATACCTTTCAATAATTAGCTGATTTGGATACCTACAAAACCATAGCAACCTCGGTAGAAGAGGTGATTTTTAAGGAAAAGAGCAGTAAGTTTTTAGGCTATGCTTTCCCGATTACTTCTGAAGAGGAGATAAAGGTGCATCTCGAAGCTGTGAAGAAAGCACATTTCTCGGCACGGCATTGGTGTTATGCGTGGCAATTGGGTTATGGCACTACCCCGCGTTATCGCACTAACGACGACGGTGAACCTAACAATACAGCAGGGATTCCTATTTATGGGCAAATACAGTCGTTTGAACTTACTAACGTACTGGTGGTAGTAGTGCGTTATTTCGGAGGGATTAAATTAGGGGTAGGCGGATTGGTGCAGGCTTACAAAACTACTGCCCAACTCACCTTGCAAGAAGTAGAAATTGTAGAAAAGCTCATTACCGAGGAACTCATCATCAGTTTTGAATATCCACTGATGAACAAAGTAATGCGGGTAGTAAAAGAGCAGAACCTCACCATCAGTCATCAACTGCTCACTGAAAACTGTGTGCTACATTTAGACATACGACAAAGTGATTTTATAAAAGTAAAAAAGATCTTTAGTAATCTCTTTGGGGTACATATAATAGAAGAAAATTAGGGTGTTTCTTTTCTTGGGTGCTTACTTTCATTGATTGTCTATTTGTATCTATTTTTTTAAAATGCAACCGAAAGCTTCTTACTACTGCCTTTTGTTGTTGGTATACCAAAAAGGCACATCGTTTAGCACAGTCATATCTACTGTTTTACAAGCGATAAGTAAGAAGCATAAAATAAAAGGGTAAGAGGAGTTTCATCGTTAAGAGCTAGAAGTTAAAAACTTTGCCAAAGTTTTTCTGTCTGCACGGCTAGTACCTTTGGCAAAGTTGAATATTATAGAGAGCTACACTTTCTTCACTATAAAGTAGTTTTTCTTTCCGCGTTGTAATAAGATAAATTTCTCATCTACAAGGTCTTTTTCCCCTATTTGATAGTCTTCACCTACTTTCTCTTTATTTACGGAAATAGAGTTCTCTTTCAAGGCACGACGTGCTTCGGAGTTAGAACTAATGAAGCCCGTTTTTGCTGAAAGAATGGCAATCATATCAAGTCCACCAGCGAGATCGGCGGCACTTACTTCGGCTTGAGGTACGCCGTCAAACACTTCTAAGAAAGTTTTCTCGTCTAAAGTGCGCAAATCGGCAGAAGTAGAGTTACCAAAGAGGATTTGTGATGCTTTTTTAGCTTTCTCAAGCTCTTCGCGTCCGTGTACTAATAGGGTGAGTTCTTCTGCCAATTTGTTTTGCAATACACGCAAGTGAGGCGCCTCGGTGTGCTGTGCGATGAGACTATTGATTTCCTCTTTGCTGAGCATTGTAAAGATTTTAATATAACGCTCAGCATCAGCATCGGAAGTATTAATCCAATATTGGTAGAACTTGTAAGGCGAGGTTTTCTCGGGGTCAAGCCATACGTTACCGCCTTCACTCTTACCGAATTTAGTACCATCAGCTTTGGTAATCAGCGGACAAGTAAGGGCATACGCCTTTCCTCCAGCAATACGGCGAATGAGCTCGGTACCAGTGGTAATGTTTCCCCATTGGTCAGATCCTCCCATTTGTAAAGTGAGGTTTTTCTCTCGGTAGAGATGCAAAAAGTCATAACCTTGCAAGAGTTGATATGAGAACTCAGTAAACGACATCCCATCGGTATTTTCATTGGGGTCGAAACGTTTTTTTACCGAATCCTTAGCCATCATATAGTTTACGGTGATGTGCTTACCAATGTCACGAATGAATGAAAGAAACGAGAACTCTTTCATCCAATCGTAGTTATTCACGAGTTCAGCGCGATTAGAAGCTTGGCTTTCAAAGTCGAGGAACTTAGCTAACTGCTTTTTGATACCCGCTATATTGTGTGTTAATACTTCTTCAGTGAGCAAATTGCGTTCTACCGATTTACCTGAAGGGTCGCCTATCATACCTGTTGCACCTCCTACAAGTGCATAAGGTTTATGACCGCAATTTTGAAAATGGCGCAACATCATCACGCCCACCAAGTGACCAATATGCAGCGAGTCGGCAGTAGGGTCTATTCCCACATAAGCGGCGCGTAAGCCTTCCATAAGGTGTTGTTCCGTTTCAGGCATTATATCCTGAATCATACCGCGCCAACGCAATTCTTCTATAAAATTCTTCATTAGTTTTGTTCGTTTATAATCTATTTGGGTGCAAAGGTACGAAAAAAGTAAAAACACTCATTCCTTCTTGCTAAAGTTCTAAATAAGTAAGTATAAATTCTGTTTGTAGTTGTTTTATTATCCGCCTTTTCTTCGGTTTAGGTTCGTTCATTGTTCGTCTTTCCTTCGTCATTTGTTCGTCTTTCCTTCGTTCATTGTTCGTCTTTTCTATAAGCTAACTCAATTTTTCTTTTCACCAAAAAATGTTCGTCGTGCTACGACTGAATGTGCGACTAGCACCTATACCCTAAGCTTATTGCTCAAACGATTGCATTTCCACTAACTTTTTATACATACCGTTCTTTTGTATCAGTTCAGTATGTGTACCCTGCTCTACTATTTGCCCTTTTTGCATTACTACTATTTGGTCAGCATTTTGGATTGTTGAAAGCCGGTGCGCAATCACTACCGAAGTGCGGTTCTTCATCATATTTTCTAAGGCATTCTGTACCAAACGCTCGCTTTCAGTATCAAGTGCCGAAGTTGCCTCATCGAGTACCATTATAGGTGGATTTTTCAGCACTGCACGAGCAATACTAAGACGTTGTTTTTGTCCGCCACTCAGTTTACTACCTGCATCGCCTATGTTGGTATCGAAACCCTTGGGAAGGTCTTTTATAAATTCATAAGCATTGGCTATTTTAGCTGCTGTCACTAGCTCTTCATCAGTAGCATCGGGCTTTCCTATCAGCAGATTGTTCTTTACCGTATCATTAAAAAGGATAGAATCTTGTGACACCACCCCTATGAGCTTTCGCAAGGAGGCAGTTTGCATATCTTTTACGTTCACCCCATCGATAAGTACCTCTCCCTGATTTACATCGTAAAAACGAGTAATAAGGTTCGCAATAGTGCTCTTTCCACTCCCCGATTGTCCTACTAAGGCAATTGTCTTCCCTTTAGGTATTTCCAAAGAAAAATGACTGAGTACGGGCAGTTCAGCATACGCAAAAGTAATATCTTTCAGAGCTACAGCAGTGGTAAAATCAGAAATTATAACAGGATTTTCACACTCTTTAATAGGATTCTCGTAATCAAGGATTTCCAAAATACGTTCGGCTGCTGCATTCCCTTTTCGCATATCGTATGATGCCTTACTGATAGCCTTAGCGGGGGTGAGAATATTGTACGCCAATCCCATAAAGGCAATGAATTGAGTGCCCTCTAATGTTTTATCTACCAACACTAACGAGCCTCCAAACCACAGCAAAATAGCAATCATTAGGATACCGAGAAACTCACTCATTGGCGACCCTAAGTTCTGACGATTCATTACCTTATTGCTCAATCGGTTAAAAGTATTACTAGACTCCCTAAATTTCTTAGAGAAAATACCTTCAGCATTAAATGCCTTTATAACGCGCAATCCTCCTATGGTCTCTTCAATAAGTGAGAGAAATCGTCCCTGTTCTTGTTGTAAAGCTATTGAATTCTTTTTTAGTGATTTGCCTATCCTCGAAATTACTGCTGCTGCAATAGGTATAAATACAAAGGTAAATACTGTGAGTTTCACGCTAATACCTAGCATCACCAAAATAGAAAAGAGAATAGTAAGAGGTTCTCTCACAAAAGCCTCCAATCCCGAGAGCAATGAGTATTGTACTTCGTTTACATCACCTACCATACGCGACATAATATCGCCTTTGCGTTGTTCTGAGAAAAATGCTATCGGTTGGCTTACAACTTTTTTGTAAAGTGCATCACGCAAATCGCGTAATACACCATTGCGAAGGTAAGTAATGAAAAAAGAAGCTAAATAGCTAAACATATTCTTCAGCAAGAAGAGTGAAATTACCAAAGCAATCACTATTCCAAGAGCCCAAATAGTATTTTCTCCCGCAAGGATTCCTACTTTGTAGTTTAAGTAGGCTTTACCATAACTCCCTAAATCCAACAAATTACCCGAATATACAGGAGCTTCAGCTACTGTTTGCGCTTTGCCAAAAAGTACATCAAGCATCGGGATAAGTGCCACAAACGAAAGTGCACTAAAGAGTGAATAAAGAATATTGAAAAATATGTTCAGTATTGCCTGTTTCTTATAAGGCAATATATAAGGGATAAATCTCTTGAGTTTCATCTTATTTCTTGTATTTCTTAACCGTTTCGTCCCTTCTTAGCTTTTGATTATCGGTATACACAAACTTAGGAACGAAATAGATATGGCGAGGCACTTCGTATTTCAGCATATCTTTATCCATATAAATATCGTGTGCCAAAGTAGGATAATCCTTCTCCTCACCCTGTACGTAAAGCACTGCTCGTTGTCCTAATTCATCATCAGGTTCTTTAGTAATAAAGTAATCACCTTTGATGTACTTCTTAATCTTGTGCTCTACACTTTCTGGAAAGACTTTAAAGCCTCCCGAATTGATAATATTGTCAAAACGCCCTAACCACTCAAATTCGCTATGCGATATGAGATTTACAATATCATTAGTAATCACAGGGTGGTCAGCAATCAAAGGTGCATTTATTACCAAACAATTGCGTTCGTCTTGGGTAAACGTAACATTAGGCATTGCTTTATAGGTAGTTTCGTGCTCCATCGTATGATTTACCCTGCGCATCGCAATATGCGAAATGGTTTCAGTCATTCCATAAGATGAATACACTTCTGTGGGAATATTCTGCAATTTAGCCTCTAATTCTCCATCAATAGAAGCTCCTCCTAATATTACCTTCTTCACACGAGGCAAATCAGTAAGAGATTTCGCCGCTTGCAAAGGTATCATTGCACAGAAATCATAATCCTTGCTGGTAAGTGATAGAGGCATAGACGAAGGGCGAATAATATCAAGGTGTAAACCTAAAATAATGGCGCGAATAAGCATCATCTTACCTGCAATAAAGTCAGCTGGTAAACACAACAAAGCACGATTCTTAGGTGAAAGATTAAGGTATTCACCCGTCGCCAAAGCCGAATTAACCATACCTTGTTTTTTAAGGTGAATTTGTTTAGGAATACCGGTAGAACCTGAGGTCGTCGCTTCTATATAATCCCTGTCGTCAAGCCAATCCAGAAGAAACCTCCCCACCGATTTACGGTAAGGCAAACCATCTTTCACGTAGGCTACCGCCAAGATAATAAGTCGTTCTCTATCTATAGGAAATCCATTGATTCTAAAATCTTTATGTACAAATTTGTAGTCTATTTCGTTCATCTTAAATGTAATATTGTTTTAATAGCAGTGGCAAAGCTACAATAATTAAACGAAATGAGCAAAATTAAATGTAAAATCTTATATTTTCATCGCTACAATTCGCCCTCATTGAGGTTATCTGCAATTACCAAACTATCGCTCTATTCTCATTTTATCTTTCTATTACTTTCGCCTCGAAACCCCGTTTTTAACATTTTTAGCCTTGTTGTATTATATTATGAATCAACTTTTCCCCTCTCTTAACTCCTCATTTTTAACTATTTACACCCCCTTTCTATACCAATCTTCCAAGATTCGTGTATAAGCTTCCTATAAGCTCTCTATAAGCTAACTCCGCTTCCTATAAGCTCTCTATAAGCTAACCATACACATACCCTCCTCACAGCCTTTTTTTATCAAAAACCCCTCCAATCATCTTTTGATATTCTTCGTTTCCCTTCGATGATTCTGTGTCTCTCCAAAAACTCTAATGTGTCCTTTTTGCGACACACACTTTGGCAAAATTGATTAAATTGATAATCAATTTAAAGACAATACAAAGTCTATTATTGGAATTAACCTATTCTGTAAAATATACTTTACTCAGAAAATATTTCTATAGTTTTAACCTTTTACAACCTAATTATTCATCTAAAAATAATAATGATTATGAGCCTTTTATAGAACAACAGAAAAAATATTTTGTCTTTTTCCCTGCTATATCAAAAATATTTTCTAATTTTACCCCCAATAAATTTATAAAAGTATGTATGCATTAGACCGTATTGATTTAGCACTTTTAGATGAATTACAACAAGATAGCAAACAATCTATTAAAAAATTATCCGAGAAAGTAAGCCTGTCAATCACTCCAGTTCACGAACGTATCAAACGATTAGAATCACTAGGAATAATTCAAAGATATGTAGCGGTAGCCAATCCTAAAGCTCTCGGAAAAAAATTGGTAGCTTATTGTCAAGTAAAACTTCTTAAGCATAGTGCCGAATTATTTAATGAGTTCGAAAAATATATAAGCACTTTAGATGAAGTGTTAGAAGCCTCGTATATGGCAGGAGGCTATGACTTTCTGCTAAAAGTTATGCTCAACGATATGGAAGATTATCAGAGATTTGTAGTACACAAAATATCTAAATTAGAAATTATCTCTAACATTCAAAGCTCTTTCGTAATACAAGAAATCAAGAACACCTCTATGATTAAATGTCTACGCGAGGAAGCCGAAAAAACTAATTAAAAATGCACATAGCAATTGCAGGAAATATAGGAGCTGGCAAAACTACCCTTACCTCTCTATTAGCTAAACACTACCAATGGGAAGCCCATTTCGAAGATGTGGTAGATAATCCCTATTTAGATGATTTTTATCACCAAATGGAGCGCTGGAGTTTTAATTTACAAATATACTTTCTAAACAGTCGCTTCCGACAGATTTTGGATTTTAGAGAGAAAGGAAATAACATTATTCAAGACCGCACTATTTACGAAGATGCTCACATCTTTGCCCCTAACTTACACGAAATGGGACTGATGAGCTCTCGTGATTTCGATAATTACAAGTCACTATTCGCTCTGATGGAGCGCCTTGTTCTCCCACCAGACCTGCTGATTTACCTCAGAAGCTCAGTACCCAACTTGGTAAACCAAATACAAAAGCGCGGTCGAGATTACGAAAATACAATCTCAATAGACTATCTCAACCGCCTCAACCAGCGATACGAACAGTGGATAAAAAGTTACGACAAGGGGAAACTACTCATTATAGAAGTAGATAATATTGATTTCGTAAACAACCCTGAAGATTTAGGTGAAATCATCAATAAAATAGATGCTCTCCTCTACGGATTGTTCTAAAATAAAAAAGACACTCACAATAGTGAGTGTCTTTTTTATTTTATCTTTTATTCGTTATTAAAAGAATTTGTTTACGTGGAAAGCAACCAAACCATCAATTGGTTTTCTTAGCACTGTACCCAATTTAAGGTTGTTTTCTGTCAATATTTCTTCCAAAATATCTTGGAGGAAGAAAGCAATACTACCTACAAAGTTGATAGGCACTTCGTAACGGTCTTCATACTGAGAAATCCAGTGGTCTACAAATAGTTGCATACCTTTTCTCACCATCTCACGGCAATATTCGTGATTCTTATTTTCTACTACGAATTTCGCAAAAGTAGCCAAGTAACTGTTAGGGTTTGGCATCTTGTACAAATGATTTTTAATCACATCTGAGCCCAATTCATATTGGTTTTCAAATTTTTGTACAAGGTCTGATGGCATTTTCTTGAAGTAATAGTCGATAATCAATCGTTTACCATAAAAATTCCCACTTGATTCGTCCATCAAAATATAGCCTAATGAATCTACTGCTTGGTATAATTCTTTACCATTCCAATAAGAGCAGTTAGCACCTGTACCTAAGATACATACGATAGCTTTATCGGTGGGAGCTGTAGTGGCAAACACAGCTGCATAAGTATCTTCTTTCACATCTATTTTAGCGTTTTTGAAGATAGTTGCCAAACTGCGTTCTACAAAGTAACGAATGCGTTCAGTACCACAACCAGCACCATAGAAATAAATTTCTGATACTGAATTTCTGTTCTCAAACAATTGATAATTGGTGGTAATACGCTCTACGAGAATTTCTTCTGTAAGAACTTCAGGATTTAACCCTAAAGTTTGAGTAAAAAATATTTTTTCACCTTTGCTATTTAAGGCTGTCCAATCCGCCTTAGTAGCTCCACTGTCTACAATTAAAATCATATCGTTTCGGTTTTATTAAGTTGTTTACTATTAAAAAAGGTGAGTATGCCTCCATAGGCAACTCACCTTTTTTCTTTATGAATTACAATTTAGCAATGTGCTGTGCCAAATCTACCAATTTGTTTGAATAACCAGTCTCGTTATCGTACCAAGAAACTACTTTGAAGAAGTTAGCACTCAAACCGATACCAGCTTTTGCATCGTAAATAGAAGTAAGTTTGCAACCTACAAAATCTTGAGAAACTACAAGGTCTTCAGTGTATCCAAGTATACCTTTCAATTCACCTTCTGATGCTTTTTTCATAGCAGCATTGATTTCTTCTAAGGTAGTTGCCTTTTTAGTACGAACGGTAACATCTACTACTGAAACATCAGCAGTAGGCACACGGAATGCCATACCAGTAAGTTTACCATTCAATTCAGGGATTACTTTACCTACAGCCTTAGCAGCACCAGTAGTAGAAGGGATAATGTTGCAAAGTGCTGAACGTCCACCTCTCCAGTCTTTTTTAGAAGGACCGTCTACAGTCAATTGAGTAGCTGTTGTAGCGTGAACAGTAGTCATTAAGGCTTCTTCAATACCAAAGTTATCATTTAATACTTTAGCAACAGGAGATAAACAGTTGGTAGTACAAGAAGCGTTAGACACGATAGTATCAGTAGGTTTTACTGATTTGTGGTTCACACCCATTACAAACATAGGAGCATCAGCTGATGGAGCAGAAATAACTACTTTTTTAGCCCCTGCATTGATGTGAGCTTGTGCTTTTTCTAAGGTAGTGAAGATACCAGTACATTCAGCAACTACATCGGCGTGTACTTCGTTCCATTTAAGATTGTTAGGGTCTTTTTCAGCAGTGATACGCACTTTTTTGCCATCTACTACTAAGTGACCATTTTCTACTTTCACATCACCTTTAAAAGTTCCGTGAACTGAATCGTATTTCAAAAGGTAAGCGATGTAATTTACATCCAAAAGGTCGTTAATACCAACGATTTCTACGTCGGCTCTTTCATAAGCAGCACGGAATACGAGACGTCCAATACGTCCGAAACCGTTAATTCCAATTTTTACTGACATAATTCTCTTTTAATTTAATTTATTCGTTATTTAATTTTAAGTTTGTTACGTTACTAAGTTGCCATTATTTCGGCTACACGGAGGAGTTCCGTATCTATTTTAGAACTACCTTTGATAGCTTTTTCAAGCGGAGTGAGTTCCATTTTGTTGTTGCGAGTACCCACCATATAGTTAGATTTCCCTTCAAGGAGTGATTCTACTGCTTTTACCCCCATACGGCTTGCCAATACGCGGTCGAAGCAAGAAGGAGCACCTCCACGTTGCATATGCCCTAATACTGATACACGCACATCGTAATCGGGGTGGTGTTGTTCTACATATTCTTTAAGTTCGAATACGTTTTTACCTATTTTATCGCCTTCAGCAACCACTACCAAGCTAGAAGTTTTACCAGTCCTACGACTTTTTTCCAAAGATTCAAGTAGCTTTTTAAGTCCTATATTCTCTTCTGGAATCAAGATTTCTTCAGCACCTGCTCCTACTCCAGAGTTGAGAGCGATGTGTCCTGCATCACGCCCCATTACTTCTATGAAAAACAAGCGGTTGTGGGAGCTTGCGGTATCTCTAATCTTGTCGATAGCCTCAATTACAGTGTTGAGGGCGGTATCATATCCCAAAGTAAAATCAGTACCATAGATATCGTTATCGATAGTACCAGGGATTCCCATTACGGGGAAACCAAATTCTTTGTTGAACAAGAGTGCCCCAGTGAAAGAGCCATCACCTCCTATTACTACCAAAGAATCTACCCCTGCAGCTTTTAATTTTTCATAAGCTGCCTTGCGCCCTTCAGGAGTTTTAAAATCTTTAGAGCGAGCTGATTTCAAGATAGTACCTCCTCTATTGATAATATCTCGAACGCTACGTGCATTCATTTCTTCAAAATCGCCTTCTATCATTCCCTGATAGCCACGATATACACCTACCACTTCGATGTTGTGATATGCACAAGTACGTACCACTGAACGAATGGCGGCGTTCATACCAGGAGCGTCTCCTCCTGATGTTAATACTGCTATTTTTTTTACTGACATTGTCTGTTTTTAATTTTCCGCCTCAAAAGTACAAAATATTTTTGATATAGCAATAATTTTATATGTTTTTTTAACACTAAAAAAATATAACTGTTTAGTTTATTAGGAATTAGAAAATAGGTGTTAAAAGTTAGTTTTATAAAATCTTCATTAAATCTTAATGTTTGTTGTATTCCTTTAGAGCTTCACCTAATATGTGAATAGCTTTTACTATCTTCTCCTTCTCGAGCACATAAGCTATACGCACTTGGTTGCGCCCTAAACCTTCGGTAGCATAAAAACCTTCGGCAGGAGCCAACATTACCGTTTCGTTATTTACTGAAAAATGGCCTAAAAGCCATATACAGAAGTCTTCTGCATTTTCTACAGGCAATTCGGCTATACAATAGAAAGCCCCCTTAGGCATCGATACACGCACGCCTTCTACTTTTCGGAGTTCTTCAATGAGCACGTTCCTACGCTGAGTATATTCCTTTAATACCTCTTCAAAATAAGTTTCGGGTACATCAAAAGCGCGTTCGGCTCCTATTTGTGAATAAGTAGGGGGAGACAAGCGTGCTTGAGCGAACTTCAAAACAGACATCATCACGTCCTTATTCTTAGAGACTACCCACCCGATGCGCGCTCCACACATACTAAAACGTTTAGATACCGAATCTATCATTATAGCATTTTGTTCAATGCCTTCTACTTGCATAATGGAATAATGGGTAGCACCATCATACACGAACTCTCGGTATACCTCATCGAAAATAAGGAAAATATCGTGTTTTTTAGCTATTGTTGCCAATTGCAAGATTTCTTCTTTAGAATACAGATAGCCTGTAGGATTTCCGGGGTTACAAATGAGAAAAGCTTTAGTTTTAGGAGTTATCTTTTTCTCAAACTCTTCTATAGGAGGTAAGGCAAAGTTATCATCAAAAGAAGACGTAATAGGCACACACACTGCATCAAAGGCTTCTGAAAAGCTAATATAGTTCGCATAATAAGGTTCTGGAATGATAATTTCATCATCGGCATTGGCAACAGTAGCAATTACATAGGTAAGAGCTTCAGAACCTCCACAAGTGATGATAATATCATTGCTATTGACCCTAATATCGTGTTTTTTATAGTATTCCACCACCTTTTCTCTAAGAGAATCAATTCCCTCACTTTTGGTATATTCCAATACCTTAGGGGTAAAATCTTTTACGGCTTGTACGGCTATTTCAGGGGTTTTAATGTCAGGCTGACCAATATTGAGGTGATAAATAGTTTTTCCTTCCTTAGCTGCTTTTTCAGCGTAAGGGGTCAGTTTTCTAATAGGTGACTGAGGCAATATTTGCGCTCTATGTGATATTGTAGGCATTTTTTTAATGATTAATGGTTAATTATTAATGGTTAATGAAAAATTAGCAAATTAGCCAATTTGTCAATTAACACATTGGCTAATTGATAAATTGGCTAATTATATTATTTTTTTGCTACTAATTCAGCAATGCGAATAATCACTTCGGTAGCTTTTTCGAGGTTTTCTACGGGTACAAATTCGTATTTACCGTGGAAATTATGTCCGCCTGCAAAGATATTAGGGCAAGGCAAGCCCATAAAGCTAAGTTGAGAACCATCGGTACCACCGCGGATAGGTTTGGTAATAGGAGTAATACCTAATTCTTTCATCGCACGTTCGGCTACTTCCACAATATGCATCACAGGTTTGATTTTTTCACCCATATTGTAGTATTGGTCTTTTATTTCGGCCACTGCCACATTAGGAATTTGCTTGTTAAGGTCGTCTACAATTTGCTGTACTACGGCTTTGCGTTTGTTGAAAAGGTCGCGGTCGTGGTCGCGGATGATAAGCTGTACTACCGTATTTTCTACATCTCCAGAAATATCAGTAATATGATAGAATCCTTCGCGACCTTCGGTACGTGCTGGAATCTCATCGGCTGGTAGTGCATTGATAAACTGAGTAGCTACGAGCATTGAGTTTATCATTTTGTTTTTTGCAGTACCAGGATGCACATTCTTTCCTTTGAAGTGAATTTTAGCTCCTGCTGCATTGAAACTCTCATATTCAAGTTCGCCTATTTGTCCACCGTCCATTGTATAAGCCCAGTCGGCAGCGAATTTTTTCACATCGAATTTATGTGCTCCACGTCCTATTTCCTCATCAGGGGTAAAGCCTACGCGTATTTTTCCGTGTTTGATTTCGGGGTGTTGCACAAGGTATTCCATAGCGGTTACGATTTCGGCAATCCCTGCCTTATCGTCAGCTCCTAAGAGGGTCGTACCATCGGTTGTGATAATGGTATTGCCTTTGTAGAGCAACAAATCCTCAAAATAAGAAGGTGATAACACTATATTTTGTTCTTTGTTGAGGACAATATCTCCCCCATCATAATTTTCTATAAACTGTGGATTTACGTTTTCACCAGAGAAGTCAGGTGATGTATCGAAGTGAGAAATAAAACCAATGGTAGGCACTGGGTAATCTACATTCGATGGCAACGTAGCCATCACGTAGGCGTTTTCATCTACAGTTACGTCTTGCAAACCAATGGCTTTCAATTCTTCTACCAATAGGTTTGCCATATTCCATTGTTTTTTGGTGCTAGGAGTTGTTTCGCTCTCAGGATTGGACTGAGAGTCTATTTTTATATACTTAATAAAACGGTCTACTAAATTTTTCATTATATTATAGTTTTTAGTTATTTCTTCTTATTGTTAATTGGCTAATCTTCTAATATTTTCTTGCGTCTCAATTCAAAGTTTCTTCCAAGGTATACTTTTCTTACCATCTCATCAGCTGCCAATTCTTCAGGCACTCCTGATTTGAGGATTCCTCCCTCGAACATCAAATAAGTGCGGTCGGTAATGGCTAGTGTTTCCTGTACATTGTGGTCGGTGATGAGAATACCTATATTCTTGTCTTTGAGCTGTGCTACAATGCGTTGTATATCTTCCACCGCTATAGGGTCTACCCCTGCAAAAGGCTCGTCAAGCAAGATAAACTTCGGACTGGTAGCCAAAGCACGTGCAATTTCTGTACGACGACGTTCTCCCCCTGAAAGCAAGTCTCCACGATTTTTACGAATATGTCCTAAGCCAAACTCTTCTATCAACTCATCGGTTTTGCGTTGTTGTTCTGCCTTAGAAAGTTTGGTGAGTTGTAGGACACTTTTGATGTTGTCCTCAATACTCAGCTTTCTAAATACCGAAGCCTCTTGCGCCAAATACCCAATACCGCTTTGAGCACGTTTGTACATCGGATAAGTGGTGATTTCGGTATTATCCAAAAAAATAGTACCACCGTTGGGCTTGATGAGTCCCACTATCATATAAAAGGAAGTCGTTTTTCCTGCTCCGTTAGGTCCCAAGAGTCCTACGATTTCGCCTTGGTTTACTTCCAGCGAAACGCCTTTTACTACTTTTCTTCCTTTGTATATTTTGATGATGTTATTTACAATTAATTTCATATAATCTTAAAACGAAAAGCGATAAGGCATTTCGTTGAGTTCTGTTTCTAAATCTACCCAATCGTGCACTTCGGTTACTAAACTGTATACCATCTCTTCGGTAAGCACTTTCCCTTCGTAAAGGTCGGTAATGGTTTGTTCGCTCATTACTTCTTGCAAGAATCCTTCGTCGCCCAAATATTCCACTGCCCATTCTTTGTATTTCATAGGGTCAGTAGAAATATACTCAAACTTATCGATGTGTTCTTCCACAGGGAAGTTCTCTACACATTGCCACGTTTCGCCATCTAAGGAGTATATCACGAAAGGAATATCACTTTCTGAAAAGTTTTTACGATAGTACGGCAAGAACACCTTCGGGATACGCTTCTCGAAGTCGTGATTATCGCCTCCTTTGCTATCTTCGGCGCTCGAAGAGGGAACGATTAAGCAGGCTTTATCAATAAAATAAAACGACAGCGACGAACCGTCTTCATCTTCAAAGCCGTGCCCCCATTGGGCTTCATAGCCTTCATATTCTTCTTCATTTACTTTGTAGTAGGTGTGATAAACTTCAAACTCGTGACCACAAATAATCCAATCTAATACGGCTTCGCCTTTGCAAAGCTGTTTCAACGTTTTTACGTTGGGTAGGTGCTGTAAGTAGGTATTACAATCCATTAAAAATATTAAATTACCTTGTTTTGTTCTTTTTTTAAAACGTAAGCTGAAATAAAAATACTTATTTCGTATAAGAGCATTATCGGTATCGACACGATAATTTGGCTTACTACATCAGGAGGGGTTATAATTGCTGCAATGATAAGCACTACAATGACTGCGTGCCGGCGATATTTTCGCATAAAAGCAGGTGTTATCACTCCTAATTTGGTAAGAAAATAAACAACAATAGGTAGCTCAAAAATAATGCCACACGAAATGACTGACGAGCGTACTACCGAAATATAAGAGTTTAAATCTATTTGGTTTCTCACTTCGGGACTTACTGAATAAGACCCTAAGAAATTCACTGATAGTGGAGTAATGAGATAATAGCCAAACAAAACTCCTATAAAAAACAGCAAAGAAGCAATGAGAATAAAGCCACGAGCCAGCTTACGCTCGTTTTCATAAAGTGCTGGACTGATGAATTTCCACACTTCATAAAGCACATAAGGAAATGCGAGAATCACTCCTGCCCAAATAGACGTCCAGATATGAGCTGAAAACTGCCCTGCCATTGTACGGCTTTGAATTGTAAAAGGCAATTGTTCAGCACAAAAAGCACTTTCAAATCCAAAAAGATGACCTATCTTACAGAACATTCTGTAAGTAAAGAAATCGCCATTCTTAGGAGCAAAGATGATTTGGAAAATAAAATCCTTACACACAAACGCTACCACACCCACTGCTAAAACAGCTATAATAGCACGTATCAAGTGCCAGCGCAAGGCTTCCAAATGGTCTAAAAAGGACATTTCATCTTGTGATGATTCCATCGTTGCTTTGTTGTTTTTATCTTTTATAACAAATTTGATGGTGCAAAGATAATAAATAATTCATAATTCACAATTAGCAACTAACTTTTTTAACTTACCACCAGTAATACCAGAAATACCAATAATCATCTTTGCCAGAGGTCGTAGCACGATGGACAGGTGAATAAAGTAGTTGTACTTTTTAGACTTTCCGGGGAAGTTCGGAAAGGCTCAGTGCTATCGAAGAAAAACGAAGGATATCAGAAGTGAGAATTCAGACAAAAGGTAAAAGATGAGAGGTAAATCGGAGGGAGGGTTTTTGATGAAAAAAGGCTATTAGATGTATGCTTAGCTTATAGGAAGCTTATAGGAAGCTTGAACGAATCTTGGAAGATAGATATACAAAGGGTATATAAAAAATTGATACTGAATAATTAAGAGTGAAGAAAAAAACGTAGTTTCAAGGGCAATAAAACGAAAGAAAAGAGAAGAAAAATTAGATATGAGCTACACAAACAATGTGAGCCACACAATATACTATGCAAAAAAGGCTGTTCAGCGGAATGCTGAACAGCCTTTTTTGAGGTTCTTCTATTTATATAATGCTATTTCTTAATGTATAACCAACCAACTAAAGATTCTTTGTTGTTATTACTATCATAATACTCTATCACGTAGTAATACGTTCCTTGTGGGAGCTTATCGGCTTGTTCGATAGTTACACGTCCGTTAGAGATGCCTCTAAACACGCGAGTAACATTGTCATAACCTTCGGCCTCGAATACTTTCACCCCCCAACGGTTATAGATACGTACCACATTGTTAGGGTAACGCTCAATGCCACCGATATGAAAATAATCGTTTTTGCCATCGCCATCTACCGACATACCATTGTAAGGCACTATCTTGTTCACTACATCGATAGTAACAGTAGCTGAAGCACAACCATCGGTGTTACAAAGTTTATACACAAAGGTATCAGTGCCCTCAAAATTAGTATTTGGACGATATTCTATAGAACCATCTACATTCACAACTACTGTACCGTTAGCAGGGGTGGCTACCACATTAGGAGTTGTTGCTCCATTAGGGATATCGTTACCCAATACATTCACTACTACTGGGGTGTTGATAGCGGTTGTAGAATGATCATCTACTGTTATTGGCAATACTGGGGTGGTGCTTGTGGTTGTACCACTCACTGTTACCACAATACTTGCGGTGCTACATACCGTAGGACTTGCTACTGCACATATAGTGTAGCTTATCGTATGGATACCCACAGGGGTGTTTGGTGCTACCGTAATCGTTCCATTAGGGTTCAAGGTGAAGCCCGTAGGAGTTGCTGTATTCCAAGTAAGTGTTACAGAACTGATACTTGGATTTGGTACACCATTGAGTTTATCGTTAGTAAGAACGCTTGGCGTAGTGCCACCTATAGTGCTTGTAATCGTAGTTACCCCATCGTTCACTGCTTCAATAGTCGTTGGCGTTACTACAGTAGGAACAAACACTTTTACAGTAGCTGTGGCTGTTGCACAGTTAT